>JAHZHF010000299.1:227-2804 GCA_019420405.1 Clostridiales bacterium | reverse complement strand
ATCGTCCCTGTTTTCGGACGTTTTTCATACGGGAGTTAATGAACTAAATAGCTGCCCCGTTCCTTAAGAATTTCTAAATATCTTGACAAATCGCATTCTTGCAGATATAGTAATGGATAGTTAATTTCCAGTTAACAACTTTGTAAAAATTGAGGCGCACAGCCAGTTTAAGTCTGTGCTGTGGTTTTCAACAGAGATGTAAAAGGTGTCGAGGAAGAGGAGTACATCATTACTTCCGGCAGAGAGAACCGTCCGGACGGGGGAGTTTTTGCAGGACCCCGGGGGCTGCAAGGCGGTTTCGGTACAGGATGATGGAAGGTAGCTTTTGAACCGGATAACTGAAGGGCGCTTTTGACAGGAGCGGTCAGTGCAGGTAGGGTATCCCGGAGTGGTCCACGTTACAGGACTTAAGAGATAGATGTCTCCGGGAAAGAGGAGACATCTATGAATAAAGGTGGTACCGCGGAATTTTCGCCCTTTGCATTTTGTGAAGGGCGTTTTTTTATGGAAGTGTGAAAATTCCGTGAACGGCAGGCGCATCTGAACTATTTGAAGAAAATTGAGGGAGTGCAAGGAGAGAGGACTATGAGCAAAGAACTGGCAAAGACTTATGATCCGAAAGCGATCGAAGAAAAACTGTATGAAAAATGGTGTGAGAACAAATATTTCCATGCTGAGGTGGACCGCAGCAGAAAACCGTTTACAACGGTGATGCCGCCTCCGAATATCACGGGAAAGCTGCATATGGGACATGCCCTTGACAATACGCTCCAGGATATCCTGATTCGTTATAAGAGGATGGAAGGGTACAATGCCCTCTGGATTCCGGGGACGGATCACGCGGCGATTTCCACGGAGGTTAAGGTGACGAACCAGTTAAAGGAAGAGGGAATCGACAAGAAGGAGCTGGGCCGTGAAGGATTCTTAAAGAGAACCTGGCAGTGGAAGGAAGAGTATGCGGGAACGATCGAGAATCAGTTAAAGAAACTGGGTATCTCCTGCGACTGGGACAGAGAGCGCTTTACCATGGACGAGGGCTGTTCTAAGGCTGTGGAAGAAGTGTTTATCAATCTGTATAAAAAAGGATATATTTATAAAGGCTCCAGGATTATCAACTGGTGTCCGAAGTGCAAGACGTCACTGTCCGACGCTGAGGTGGAGCATGAGGAGCAGGAAGGCCACTTCTGGCATATTAAGTATCCGATCGTCGGGACGGACCGCTTCCTTGAGATTGCGACGACGCGTCCGGAGACGATGCTCGGAGATACGGCCATCGCAGTACACCCGGATGATGAGAGATATCAGGATATCGTAGGAAAGAATGTGATCCTGCCGCTGGTGGGACGTGAGATCCCGATCGTTGCGGACTACTATGTGGACAAAGAGTTCGGTACAGGTGCGGTGAAGATCACTCCGGCGCATGACCCGAATGACTTCGAGGTAGGAAAGCGTCATAATCTGCCGGAAATCAATATCATGAACGATGACGCCACTATCAATGAGAACGGCGGAAAATATGCGGGCATGGAGCGTTATGAGGCGAGAAAAGCGATCGTGGCTGATCTTGAGGAGCAGGGATATCTGGTGAAGGTAGTTCCCCACACTCATGCGGTGGGAACCCACGACCGCTGCGGTACAACCGTGGAGCCGCTGATCAAACAGCAGTGGTTCGTAAAGATGGAAGAGCTGGCAAAGCCCGCCATCAACGCATTGAAGACCGGAGAACTGAAATTTGTTCCGGACCGTTTTGACAAGATCTATCTGCACTGGCTCGAGAATATCAAAGACTGGTGTATTTCCCGTCAGATCTGGTGGGGACACCGGATTCCGGCATATTACTGCGACGAATGCGGTGAGTTCGTTGTGGACCGTCATGCGCCCGAGAAGTGCCCGCACTGCGGATGCACACACTTTACGCAGGATGAGGATACTCTGGATACATGGTTCTCCTCTGCCCTGTGGCCCTTCTCTACCCTTGGATGGCCGGAGAAGACGGAGGATCTGGATTACTTCTATCCGACCGATGTGCTTGTGACAGGATACGATATCATTTTCTTCTGGGTAATCCGTATGGTATTTTCCGGATATGAGCATACAGGGAAATCTCCGTTCCATACGGTGCTGATCCACGGCCTTGTGAGAGATTCTTTAGGGCGGAAGATGAGTAAATCCTTAGGAAATGGAATTGATCCGCTGGAGATTATTGACAAGTACGGCGCGGATGCTTTAAGGCTGACTCTTGTCACCGGAAATGCACCCGGAAATGACATGCGTTTCTACAACGAGAGAGTGGAGGCGAGCCGTAACTTTGCGAATAAGGTATGGAATGCGTCACGTTTCATACTTATGAATATGAAAGACGAGTCTGTCATCACAAAACCGGACGATGCGCTGCTCTTACCGGCGGACCGCTGGATTCTCTCCGCGGTAAATACACTGGCAAAAGATGTGACAGAGAACATGGATAAGTTCGAGCTGGGAATCGCAGTGCAGAAGGTCTACGACTTCATCTGGGATGAGTTCTGTGACTGGTATGTGGAACTTGCAAAAGACCGCATCTATCATGCGGAGGAAGAT
>JAHZHF010000299.1:0-217 GCA_019420405.1 Clostridiales bacterium | reverse complement strand
GCGTGCTCTGGGTATTAAAGACAGTACTTGGACCGGCGTTAAAGCTTCTTCACCCGTTCATGCCGTTTATTACGGAGGAGATTTACAGCGCGCTTGTACCTGAGGAAGAGTCTCTGATGATGTCAGAGTGGCCGAAGTACAGGGAGGAGTGGAATTTCCCTGCAGATGAGGACGTGATGGAGCACGTGAAAGCCATCACGAGAGGAATTCGAAATAT
>JAHZHF010000298.1 GCA_019420405.1 Clostridiales bacterium | reverse complement strand
CTCTTCGGCCTGTTAGATTTTCCGGATTCCGGAACGGAACATCGAACGGCTGTCTCCCTTTCACAGAATAAGTTTGTCAACTCCCCGCCCGCTTCCGGACGTTTCTGGAGAAAAGTGTTAGTGCACTAAATAGCTGAACTGTTACCCTGGCAGAGGATGGAATTCAAAAAACAGTTGACATTTCCACTTTGACGTGGTAAAGTCTCTTTAAACCGATGAGGAAGAGCAAGTAACTTCAAGGTACTGCTTCACAGAGAGCTGCGGATGGTGGGATCGCGGCAGGCAAGTGGTGAGGTGAATGGGCTTCTGAGGGCGAACTGAAGGCAGAGCGGCAGCGGAGAGTGAACAGGAAGGAAGCTGCGGCGGCTGGTAGGCAAGACGGAGACTGAACTTCGTTAAGAAAAGAAGCATATGTCAGTATGCGTTGAGTGGATGTATCTATTTGCATCAAGCCGGGTGGCACCGCAGGAGTTATGAATGAATAATAGCTCTTGTCCCTGCAATAATCTATTGTGTGGGACGAGAGCTTTTTTGTATATCCAAATAAATGTCCGGAGTACTGATGCATGAATGTTTTCGTCCCGGGAAGAGAAAGGAGAAAAGTAAATGAGTGAAAAGAAAATCCCCTACAAGATCTACCTGGAAGAGAGCGAGATGCCGAGAGAATGGTACAATGTCCGTGCGGATATGAAGAATAAGCCGGCGCCGCTTTTGAATCCCGCGACGCTGAAACCGATGACGGAAGAAGAGCTGGGAGTAGTGTTCTGCGAGGAACTGGTGAAACAGGAGCTGGACAATGATAACAGATATATAGAAATTCCTGAGAAAATCCGGGATTTTTATAAAATGTACCGTCCGTCTCCGCTTGTGAGAGCGTACTGCCTGGAAGAAAAGCTTCAGACACCGGCGAAGATTTATTATAAATTCGAGGGAAATAATACAAGCGGAAGCCATAAGCTGAATTCCGCGATCGCTCAGGCGTATTACGCAAAAGACCAGGGACTGAAAGGTGTGACAACAGAGACAGGGGCAGGCCAGTGGGGAACGGCGCTGTCCATGGCGTGTGCGTATCTGGATTTGGACTGCAAGGTGTATATGGTAAAATGCTCCTATGAGCAGAAGCCGTTCCGGCGCGAGGTGATGCGTACTTACGGCGCAAGCGTTACCCCGTCTCCGTCCGAGACGACGGAGGTGGGAAGAAAGATCCTGGCTGAGCACCCGGGAACAACAGGAAGCCTTGGCTGCGCGATTTCAGAGGCTGTGGAAGTGGCAACCCATACGGAAGGCTACAGATATGTCCTGGGAAGCGTGCTCAATCAGGTGCTTCTGCACCAGTCCGTGATTGGCGTCGAGACAAAGACAGCCATGGACAAATACGGAATCAAACCGGACATTATCATAGGATGTGCGGGCGGCGGTTCAAACCTGGGCGGACTGATCTCTCCGTTTATGGGAGAAAAGTTAAGAGGAGAGGCTGATTACCACTTCATTGCTGTTGAGCCTGCATCCTGCCCGAGTTTTACGAGAGGCGTGTATGCGTATGATTTCTGCGATACTGGAATGGTGTGTCCGCTGGCTAAGATGTATACGCTGGGAAGCGGATTCATCCCGTCGGCAAATCATGCGGGAGGACTTCGCTATCACGGAATGAGTTCCGTATTGTCACAGCTCTATCATGACGGATACATGGAGGCGAGAGCAGTTGAGCAGACTGCGGTCTTTGCTGCGGCTGAGCAGTTCGCCCGTGTGGAGGGCATCCTTCCGGCACCGGAGAGCAGCCATGCGATTAAGGTTGCAATAGACGAGGCAATGAAGTGCAAAGAAACAGGGGAGGAGAAGACGATTCTCTTCGGCCTTACCGGAACCGGATATTTTGATATGTACGCATATGAATCTTTCCACGACGGAAAGATGACGGATTACATCCCGACAGATGAAGACCTTAAAGCCGGTTTTGATGGCATTCCGAGATTTGAAGGAAATATGCAGTAAATACTGCGCAATGTATAACGAAAAAGAAGAGCCGTTTTCGTGTCTGCACGGAGTGGCTCTTCTTTCATTCATCAGAAATTCAATCTATCCCGGATAATTCATCTGCTCCGGACGGATGTCTGTCAGCACCTCTCTGAGATATTTCTCAGCCAGATATTTCGCCATGGGAAGGTTCATATCCAGAAAGTTCCCGCAGTCGCGTGGAGAAGCTCCCGGAATCTCGCCGTCATAAGAAGCGATAAATGAGAACATTTCCTGCATAAGAGGGATGATATCAGCGGATACATAGTCCCCGGCCAGAAGGAGATAGAACCCGGTGCGGCAGCCCATGGGGCCAAAATAGATGACTCGGTCTTTATACTCCTCATGATTCCGCAAAAATGTAGCGCCGAGATGCTCGATTGTGTGGACTTCGGCGGTATTCATGACAGGTTCATCGTTAGGAGAAGTCATACGCAGGTCAAAGGTGGTGATGACCGTGCCGTTTATATGATCTTTTCTCGAGACATAGACGCCGGGCACAAGGCGGATATGGTCTACTGTAAAGCTGGCAATCTTTTCCATAAATCAAAAATCCTTTCTCTGTTCCGTCTGTCTCCGGTTCCGGACAGACGTTTTCTTTTTCAATATTTCGACAGTGCCGATGGTTCTATCTTATCATTTTCTTCGGGTAAAGTCATCTGGTTTCTGTATGGTATTTTTCCCGGCAGCGTAACAGTTCAGCTATTTAGTGCACTAACATTTTCTGTTATATACGGCCGGAATCGGAGCGAAGTTTTGACAATACGTATTCTGTGAAAAGGGGACAGCCGTTCGATGTTCCGTTCCAGAATCCGGAAAATCTAACAGGCCGA
>JAHZHF010000297.1 GCA_019420405.1 Clostridiales bacterium | reverse complement strand
TGTAACGCCTGTTCCCTTCATCAGAATACGATTTTCAAAACATCCCGCCCCGCTTCCGGACGTATTTAACAGAAAGTGTTATTGAACTAAATAACTGTACTATATAAAGTGAGTAATATTATATTGACAGCATATATTATATGAAATATAATATAAAAAACAATACAGTATTAAGGAGGGGAGGCTGCATGGTATTTAACGCAGGCGCAGCGCTTCTGGACGCGATTGTTCTGGCTGTCGTCTCGCAGGAAGACGAGGGAACTTACGGATATAAGATAACTCAGGATGTGCGGAAAGTAATCGACGTCTCTGAGTCAACCCTGTATCCGGTTCTGAGGAGACTCCAGAAGGATGAATGCCTGGAAGTGTACGACAGGCAGTTCGACGGAAGAAACCGGAGATACTATAAAGTAACGCCCAGGGGGATGGCGCAGCTGAATCTGTATAAGTCGGAGTGGAAGATCTATATTCATAAGATCAATGCGATATTTGAGGGAGGTGTGACATCATGAACCGTATGGAATATATTGCACAGCTTGAGAAACTGCTTCAGGGGATGCCGGATGAAGAGCGGCAGGCTGCGGTTCAGTATTATGTAGATTATTTCGCGGATGCCGTAGAGGAGAATGAGGCAGATGTGATCCGGGAGCTTGGAAGTCCGGAGAAAGTGGCAGAGTCGATAAAAGCGGATTATTATGGAACTCAGTTCAATGAGGAAGACTTTGAGCATAAAGATTATATGGATAAATATACCAGAGTGTCCGGAAGACAGGCGTCCGGAAACAGAGGAGACAATGCCGGATATAGAGCAAACTACACCGGGTACAGAGGGGGAGATCCAGGATACCAGGGGGCTGGAAATGCAGGGACAGGAAACGCGGGGACAGGAAATGCGGGCCCGCAGATGCACCAAGCTTCCCGAAAGCCGTGGAACGATGGCCGGATCAAGATTCTTCTGATTGTTCTGATTGCAGTTATTCTGTGGCCGGTGACGCTGGCAGTCGGTGCGGTTGTTCTGTCAGTTGTCACTGTTGCAGTGGGATTCTTCGCAGGGCTGGTGCTGGCGTCTTTGGGCATACTGTTTGCGGGTGGCATCGTGTGTGTGGTTGGAGCAGCGCTGCTGGTGATTCCTCCGGCTGCGTTTGTCGTGATCGGAACCGGGATTCTGATCGGCACAGCCGGCCTGGCCGCAACGGCAGGAACAGTAAAACTTTGTACGATTGTATACCCGGCGATGCTCAGAGGATTTGTAAATCTGTGCAGGCGCCCGTTCTATGGAAAGGCGGTGTAGCGGATGCGTAAGGGATGGAAAATATTCTGGATTATATGTGCGGTGCTTGCGGCTGCGGGAATCCTTCTTTTCGCTGCCGGAGCTGCACTGGGCGGGCTTTCCATGCTCAGACACAGTGAGGAAGGACAGTTCGTAAGCTCCTGGCTGGACCGGATGGGGATCACCGTGAGAAGAAATATCAGCGTGACACAGGAACTGGAGGATTTAGAAAATATCGACGAAATCAATACGAATGACGGAGCATATACGACGCCGGAACCGGATGGCGCAGAGGTCACCGCGTACAGTGGGATTACAGAGCTGAATCTGGAAGTGAGCATGATGGCTGTTACGGTTCTTCCCTGGGATGGAGATGAAATTGTCGTAGATATTTCAGAAGTGCGATCCGACCTGACAGACAGGATACACATCACACAGGACGGAGAAGAGCTGGATATCGAAATGGATGACCCCGGGAAGTGGAATACGAATAATGTGGGGCGGATGCATGTAAGCGTTCCCCGCGGAATGACTCTGGATAAGGTGTCAGCAGACGCGGGAGTCGGATCAATCGATATGGAAGGGGTTGCCGCGAGAGAACTCTCAGTAAATGCAGGGACTGGTTCCGTCGATATCAGCTCCTTTTCTGTGGAGAGGCTGGAGGCGTCCAGCGGCATTGGCCAGATTATACTGAACGGCGAGGTGACAGCAAGGGCTGACATCAATTGCAGCATGGGAGAAGTGATTCTGACCCTTCCGGGAACGAGAGAGGCGTATAACTTCGAAGTTTCCAGCAGCATGGGAAGTGTCACATTAGATGGAGAAGATTTCAGTGGAATCGGAAGTACTGTGAGAGAAGACAATGGAAGCGGATGCTGGATTAATACGTCGTGCAGTATGGGAAGGGTAGAAGTTGAGTTTGAGTAAATAATATTATAGATATTATATAGAAAGGATGGTGGCGTTTATGCCTGAAAAGAAATTATACAGATCAAAAGCAAGCAGGATGCTCTGCGGCGTATGCGGAGGAATCGGTGAATACTTTAATATCGACCCGACTCTGATTCGTCTGGCGTTTGTCCTGTTCGGATGCACCGGAGGCGGTATACTGGCGTATATCATTGCGGCGATTATTATGCCGGACGCATCAGTCTGAGACATCTGGATCTGAGGTGTCTGGATAAACCGGGCGCCGTGAGAGGAGGGAACAGCTAAGCTGTACATTATACAGGCATGCATCAGGGTGAATACTTTGGAGTAGATCCGGCAATACTTTCCAGAAAACGGAAAAGAGGGATCCTATGACAAAGAAAAAAGAAACCCAGGTTGATTTAAAAACTCTGGAACCGGACGAAAAGATGAAATACGAGGTGGCGGAGGAACTGGGACTTCTGGACCGGGTGCTCTCGGAAGGCTGGAAATCCCTGACCTCCAAGGAGACGGGAAGAATCGGCGGGATGGTGACTAAGAGGAAAAAGCAGATGAAGCAGGGTGATGATCCGGCTATTTAGTTCAATAACACTTTCTGTTAAATACGGCCGGAAGCGGGGCGGAATGTTTTGAAAATCGTATTCTGA
>JAHZHF010000296.1:2442-2858 GCA_019420405.1 Clostridiales bacterium | reverse complement strand
ACGGAGCCGTCCTCCATCCCCGTAGAATACGTTTGAGAATCACCCCTGTTTTCGGATGTTTTTCAAAAGGACGTTAGTGCACTAAATAGCTGAAAAAAGAAATTTATTGTTGCGAAAAAACAGATTACATACTATCCTATTATAGAGGGAATTTAAACCCTGAACCTGTATTTATCATCTAAGGAGGAAGATAAGATTATGGATCTGAATTTAAGAGCAAAGGAAGACTGCAAATTTGATGCGGTTTCATTAGGAGAGGTTATGCTTCGTCTGGATCCGGGCGAAGGAAGAATCCGTACTGCAAGACAGTTCCGTGCATGGGAAGGCGGCGGAGAGTATAATGTTGTCCGCGGATTAAGAAGATGCTTCGGTATGAATACTGCTGTGATCACAGCATTTGCGGATAACGAAGTTGG
>JAHZHF010000296.1:0-2419 GCA_019420405.1 Clostridiales bacterium | reverse complement strand
CCTTCAGGGCGGTGTGGATACATCCCTGATCAACTGGGTGAAGACAGACGGTATCGGAAGGATCTGCCGTAACGGTATCAACTTTACTGAGAGAGGATTTGGTATCCGTGGAGCAGTAGGATGCTCAGACCGTGCAAACACAGCGATTTCAAAAGCAACACCGGAAGATTTTGATTTTGATTACATCTTTGGTGAGCTGGGCGTGCGCTGGCTGCACACAGGCGGCATCTACGCGGCTCTGTCAGAGCAGTCCTGTGAGACGGTTCTGGCTGCGATTAAGACAGCAAAGAAATACGGAACAGTTGTTTCTTACGACCTGAACTACCGTCCTTCCATGTGGAGCGCAATCGGCGGACAGGAGAAGGCTCAGGAAGTAAATAAAGAAATCGCTAAATATGTAGACGTTATGATCGGTAACGAGGAAGACTTTACAGCATGCCTTGGATTTGAGATCGAGGGTAACGATGCAGATCTGAAACAGCTTAATCTTGACGGCTACAAAAAGATGATCAATGAAGCTGCAAAGACATACCCGAACTTCAAAGCAGTGGCAACTACACTTCGTGAAGTAAAGACAGCTACAGTGAACGACTGGAGCGCAATCTGCTGGGCAGACGGCGAGATCTATAAGGCAAAGGATTACAAGGGACTGGAGATCATGGATCGTGTAGGCGGCGGAGACTCCTTCGCTTCCGGTCTGATCTACGGCCTGATGACTACAGGAGACGCAGAGCTGGCAGTAAATTACGGCGCAGCGCACGGCGCTCTGGCTATGACAACACCTGGCGATACAACCATGGCAAGCAAGAAAGAAGTTGAAGCGATCATGGGCGGCGCAGGAGCAAGAGTACAGAGATAATTAAATTTCCGGTGACAGGGGATACATACGGCAGCAGAGAGTTTACTCTCTGCTGCTTTTTATCATATGGCTGCCGCAAGCTTTTATATTATCTATCCTTTGCGTTCGGGTAGATCTGCTTCATTTTTTCATCATCGAAATGCGTATCAATGATCTGTTCCCACCCGCTTGTAGCAGTAGGGCTTCCGTCACGCTCATTGTAGCGGATCAGAGCCACGGCTGAGATGATCATGTCCGCGGACATGAATATGATGAGAATCCATGTCGCGATGTATCCCGGCAGCTTGGGAATCTTCTCAATCCAGCCGGAAAACCTGGGATAGAGTCCCTTGATCCAGACAACGGCTGCGATCCCCCAGAAAAAGCAGTAGAGAAGATTGATTCTTCCGTCCAGGTTGAAAGGAATATCGCTGTAATCCCAGAATACCTTTCCGAAGACAATCTCTGAGAGAACGCTGCAGACATATTCGTAGGCGCCGCCTAAGAATGTTCCGATCAGGAAAATATGGCGGTCCGGTTTCTGCCTGTCTTTATAGAGGAGGGCTGTGGCGAGTGCGATGGCAAATCCCCATACGATACTGAACGGCCCCCAGACAAGGCTGCTGCGGCTCATCCATACTCCGGCAGTCAGGCGGCAGAAGATAGTCTCTGTGATATCCCCCAGGAAAGCACCGATGAGGAAGAGCCAGAAAAGCTTATAGAATCCGCAGCCCTCCGCGAAGCGTCCTTCACGCCGGATCTCGTCGGCATGTTCCTGGATGACGGGATAGGCTTTAGACATACGTTTTTCAACAAAACCAATGACTGCCGATCCGGCCCGGTACAGACGGTCGGGAATCCTGCCTCCTCCGGTGAGTTTCCCGGCTTTCATGCGGCGCCTGTAGAAAACAGCCGCAAGAGAGAGGGCGGAGTCCAGTATCACAAAAGCCGTGACAGTCCAGATCAGGATATCCCTCAGCGGAGCAGGGGTGAGATTGTATAAAAACAGGAAAAACGTATTTCCGTATTTCAGCGCCAGCACGCCGAGCAGTCCCCAGAGCAGGCTGTACTGAATACAGATATATCCGTCAAAATTCAGTGCCTTATCCGAGTAGTCCCACCATTTGTGGCGGTCCAGCCGTTCGAGAAATTTCCCGGCGATCCACTCGGTAAATGTGGCCTGGACAGCACATCCGATGAAGAGAAAGAGCGTGTTGTCAATCAGTTCCGACAGGGTAGCCGTCATAAGGGCGGCCGTGATTCCGTAGACCAGACAGAACGGACCCGTGGAGAAACCTCGGTTTGTAAATCTTTTGTTCTTAATTGTTCCGACCATCGCTTCGATAAACCACCCGATAAAGGAGTAGATAAGAAGCAGCCAGAGAAGTTCAGTAAGTGTGTAATTCATTTTTCTTTTGTAAGCGCCGCTATCACGGCACTGACCTCCATAAAAAATTTACACGGCATAATGCCGGGATGTATGAAAAGTATGATACCACAGCAGGGGGAAAATTGACAGAGAAGATTTCAGCTATTTAGTGCACTAACATTTTCCGTTGGATCACGTCCGGAAGCGGGGCA
>JAHZHF010000295.1 GCA_019420405.1 Clostridiales bacterium | reverse complement strand
CATTCTCCGCTTACTTCTCTTCGTCAGAGTCGAGGATATCCATAACATCCTTTTCCGTCATCCGGTCTTCCTTCTTTGTGGTAAAGCGGTCTACTACGTCCGGAACCATATCGAGGATCTTGGTGATCGTATCCTGATTCTTAATGTTCACGAGACGTGTTTTCCCGTCCTGAATCACGATGACAGCGCTCGGGGTCATCTTTCCGCCGATTCCGCCCATCCCTTTTTCTTTCTTATCGCCTGAGAAAGCGCCCGCTCCGATTCCGAATGAGACGTCCACAAGCGGGAGAATGATCGTACCGTTAATATGGATCGCATCTCCCACTACAGTTTTTGATGAAACGACTCCGTCCATCCCTCTGAACAGAGACTCCAGAGTTGTCTTGAAATTGTTGCTTCCATCAGCCATTTTCTTTTCCTCCTGATTTTACTTTATAAACTTTCTGACATGCTTAAACGTGGTTCTGACATTTTTATCCCACACCAGATTCCATGCGAGAATCACGGCGTATACCGCTCTAATCTTTCCCTTGACATCAGCCCTTCCGAGCAGAACGCGGTGTTCAAAATCCGGCTGAATCCTCGTATACTCTCCGATTACCGGCCAGAATATGCTGACCGCAGCCAGGGTATATCCTGTATAAGCCGGATCAGTAAAACCGAATTCCACCTCGATATCCGCCTGATCCGGTTTCAGAAATCCAAGAAGCCTTTTTATCTCTTTTACGCCCCGCCGGAATGCATTCTGATGAACTTCGTCCTGAATAAATTCCATCAGGGCATCCTTCTTCTGTTTCAATGCCCTTATCTTATCACAGATCTTCTGAAATGTATATTTTATCTTTTCCAGAAACTTCTGAATTTTTTCATATATCTTTTCTGATTCCTTCTTTTCCTGCGGAGCCTTCTTTTTCTCTGCAGATGAAGAAGCCTTCTTCGATTTTTCTTTGGGAACAGGTATCTTCTCCTTTTCCTTTACTGCACTGGCCGCCTGCTGCTTCTCGGGAATCTGCGGCGGCTGCTTCTCGGAAATCTGCGGCGGCTGCTTCTCCTCCGGCTCTTCGGCTTCCTCCGTTTTTTCCGAAGTATTCTCATCCGCTCCGCTTTCAAAGCGTTTCCAGGCCGCCCGGAATCTCCAGCTCAGTTCCCCGGCCTCATATCTTACTTCCCCGGAAACGAGCCGGAAGAGCCAGTGAAACCGGACGCTGCCCTCCAGACTGTCCGGAGTATCCTTCCCTGAGACGTGAATCCGGTATACGACCGGTGAGATGAGAAAGACCACCGCCAGCAGTACAACGAGAGCAAGTATCCCAAGGATCAGAAAGCCAAGTATTTTCAATATAAGAAGTAGGATATGTATCATCAGCTCTCCTTTCCTGTCTCCTCGTATTCTCTCTGACGCTCCCGGACAAAGCGCCGGATATCCGCCCCTCCCGTCTCACGATAGACATGATCTGTGATCTGCTCAACCAGGTACAGCGCCTCGTCATAGCCGTCTGCAATCCCGACCACAAAGAGCTCCCCGTGGCGGAATACGCGCTGTTTTAAAAGCAGGCTCGAAAAAAACTCCAGATGATTCTGCTCTCCCTGGGAGAGGGCAATCACGTAAACCTGCGGCTGCAGCCGGTTCTCCCGCAGTTTTTTCATTATTTTTACCTTTTTTTCCTGCCAGCATTCACTGACATACAGATCACAATAAAATTTTATCTGCATAGCCGCTCTCTTCCATCCTGCCCGTTAATAATAATATGAGTCCAGAATCGTGCCGGCGATGGATACTGCCTTTCCGCCTGCACTTCCGTCGGAGCCCTCTGTGATCACACTGATCACCAGCTCCGGATTATCCACATTTGTAAATCCAGTGAACCAGGAGTGGGTTCTCTCCCCGTCCACCATACTGTACTCTGCAGTCCCGGTCTTTCCGGCTACCGTATAGGATTTGCCGCTCAATACCGTCCCGGTTCCCTCGTCTACAACTGCCTGCATATATTCTTTGAGCTGCGCCGCCTCGTCAGAAGTCATCAGTCTGGCGTAACTCTTCGGTACATTTCTGCGGACCTCTGTTCCTGTGTAATTCGTCACGGAATCCACGAGATACGGCTCCATCAGCGTTCCGCCATTTGCTATGGCCTGAGTGATCAGAGCCATATGGTAGGGACTTACTGTCGTATTTCCCTGGCCCATGGCTGTCATCATAATCTCCGCCGTGTCAGATTCCTCATTCAGCGCAAAGGAGCTCTTCGTATAATCCAGTACGCCCGGGAGTTCCTGATTAAAGAGAAGATCCTCCGCCGTATTCCGGTATTCGCTGATATCAAGCTCCAGACCGATATTTGCAAAAGATGCATTACAGGAATTCGCGAAAGAGCTCCTGAGATCTTCCGATCCGTGGACCGTCTGGTCAAAGCAGTTAATTCTTACATTGTCCACATTGATGAATCCGCCACAGTCATAAGTATAGGACTGATAGGCAGGATTCTGGCGCATATAGGCCAGTGTAGTAACAATCTTAAAGACAGACCCCGGAGCGTAAGAACCGCTCGTCGCCCTGTTTAGAAGCGGGCTGTTCTCCTCGTCAGAATTCAGATAAGACCAGTTTTCTGAAAGCGTGTTCGGATCAAAATCCGGCTTTGATACCATGGCAAGTATCTTTCCGGTATCTGCTTCCATGACAACTACAGCCCCCTTATAATCTCCAAGCGCGTCGTATGCGGCCTGCTGAAGATCTGCGTCCAGAGTAGTAACCACAGTATCTCCCTGATTCTTACTGCCATTAAACTCGTTCTGTATCTTTTCCAAAAAGAATGCGTTGGAGGTAAGAAGTTCAAAATTCTCAACGGATTCCAGTCCGGTCTTACCGAGC
>JAHZHF010000294.1:1102-2893 GCA_019420405.1 Clostridiales bacterium | reverse complement strand
CGGGGCGCTTGTCTGAGCGTCAGCGAGTTAAGCCCCGGCTGTCCTTGCCTTTAATCCGTATCCGGTACTTTGTAGTTTCCCTTATTCCCTGGAGCGAAGCCATGAGCCGTCCTCCATCCCCGCAGAATACGTCTTGAGAATCGCCCCTGTTTTCGGATGTTTTTCAAAAGGACGTTAGTGAACTTAATAGCTGAACTGTACTCATAAATCACCACCTCCCGAACCTGTTTACTTTTACAGTATGAAATGTTAAAATACCTTTATTATATCAGCCAGATCCGGCCTGTTTCTGCGCCATACACCGCGCGACTCAGTCTGTAAAAAAGAAAGGACAACACCCATGACTTCACCGAATATACATTCAGCGTCCGCTGTTTCAGATAAAATCGGGTTTATCGGCCTGGGGCTGATCGGCGGTTCTGTCGCCAAAGCCATCCGGAGATATTACCCGAAGTTTGAGATCATCGCTTTTGACAAGAGCCGGGAAACTCTTGCGCTTGCCGTCCAGGAGGGCACGATCCACACGGCCTGTTCTTCCATCGATGACAATTTCAGAGGCTGCAGATATATCTTCCTGTGCGCCCCCGTTTCGTACAATACCGCTTATCTCGCCCAGTTAAAGGAACTGGCCGGCGAGGACTGCATCCTGAGCGATGTGGGCAGTGTAAAAGCATCAATTCACGAGGAGGTTATTTCCCTCGGCCTGGAGGAAAACTTCATCGGCGGACACCCCATGGCGGGATCTGAGAAGAGCGGTTTTTCTAATTCGAAGGCCCATCTTATCGAGAATGCTTACTACATCCTCACCCCCTCTTCCAAAATACCAGTGGAGAAGGTGCATGCCTTCAGGGATTTCATCGCCTCTTTAAAAGCACTTCCCGTCGTACTTGACTACCGGGAGCATGATCTGATTACAGGGACGATCAGCCACCTTCCCCATATCATCGCATCTACGCTGGTCAATTTCGTCCGGGACACTGACACGGAAGATGAGTTGATGAAAGCGCTGGCGGCAGGCGGTTTTAAGGATATCACACGGATCGCCTCATCCTCTCCTGTGATGTGGCAGCAGATCTGCCTAAAAAATGGCTCGAATATCTCTCATATCCTTGGAGAATATATCCGTACACTTGAGGCGGCAAAAGCCGCTGTGGACGCCGGAGACGAGACGGCTCTTTACTCACTTTTCGAGTCCTCCAGAGATTACCGGAACTCCATGCCTGACAGTTCCGCCGGCCCTATCAAGAAGCAGTTTGCCATTTACTGCGATATCATCGACGAAGCCGGAGGGATTGCAACGATCGCGACAATCCTCGCCAGCAACAATATCAACATCAAAAATATCGGCATCGTACACAACAGAGAATTCGAAGAAGGTGTCCTCAGGATCGAATTCTACGATGAAACATCATCTGCAAAAGCAGCGGAGCTGCTTCAGAAATATCATTATATCGTGTATGAAACCTGAGAGGAAAACAAGAACAGTTCAACTGTATTTATTATAAAATTACCAAAAAGAAAAGAGGGAAAATTATCATGGAATTATGCAGCATTACCGGATTAAAGGGGAAGGTCAGCGTCCCGGGAGACAAATCCATCTCCCACCGCTGCGTCATGTTCGGCTCCATTGCCAAAGGAACGACAGAGACGCACAACTTTCTGAAAGGGGCGGACTGTCTCGCGACAATCCGATGCTTCCGTACCCTCGGTATTGATATAGAAGAAAGAGATTCTGTTGTGACGATTCATGGAAAAGGACTTCACGGCCTCTCTGCCCCTTCTGACATCCTT
>JAHZHF010000294.1:0-1092 GCA_019420405.1 Clostridiales bacterium | reverse complement strand
GGGGAACAGCGGCACTACCACGCGCCTTCTCTCCGGCATCCTGGCCGGCCAGTCCTTTGATTCCAAACTCTCCGGAGACGAATCTTTGAACTCCCGGCCCATGAAACGGATCATGGAGCCGCTCAGCCGGATGGGAGCAAACATCACGAGCATCCTGCGCAACGGATGCGCTCCGCTCTATATCACCCCCGGCACGCTCCACGGCATCCACTATGACTCTCCCGTGGCTTCCGCCCAGGTGAAATCCTGTCTTCTCCTGGCAGGCTTGTACGCAGACGGGCCGACTTCTGTGACAGAGCCGTCGCTCTCCCGAAACCATACGGAGCTGATGCTCAAAGAATTCGGCGCAGATATCCGTTCTACCCATGAGCTGAACAGCACCCGGGCCACTGCCTCCATCACGCCCGGAAACGAACTCTTCGGCCAGAAGATTACCGTACCCGGGGATATCTCCTCCGCGGCATATTTTATCGCGGCCGGACTGATTGTGCCCGACTCGGAGATCCTGATTGAAAATGTGGGAATCAATCCGACCCGCGCCGGAATTCTGAAAGTATGCGAAGATATGGGCGGTGACATCACCCTGTTAAATGAACGGACCGAAGGCGGAGAAAAGATTGCGGATATCCTGGTACGCACAAGCCGTCTCCACGGCACTACGATCGAGGGAGACATCATCCCGACCCTGATCGATGAGATCCCGGTCATTGCAGTCATGGCCGCCGTCGCGGAGGGAACTACTATTATAAAGGATGCAGCAGAACTGAAAGTGAAGGAAACGGACCGGATCGAGACTGTCACGGACAATTTAAAGGCCATGGGCTGCCGTGTTACCCCGACGGACGACGGTATGGTCATCACAGGCGGGAAATTAAAAGGCGCTCCCATCCACACACTGCTCGACCACAGGATTGCCATGGCGTTCAGCATCGCAGCGCTTGTGGCCGACGGCAATACGAAAATACTCGACAGCAAGTGCGTAGATGTGTCATATCCGGAATTTTATGATACCTTTGAGCATCTGCTGTAAACAGCTACAGCTATTTAGTTCACTAACACTTGCCGTCTGAAACGTTCGGAAGCGGGCGTGGA
>JAHZHF010000293.1 GCA_019420405.1 Clostridiales bacterium | reverse complement strand
CCTGCCCCTCCCTCAGAAAGTATATCTCAATCGTCCGCTCCGCTTCCTGCGCATTTCCAGTCAGAAGTGTCATTGCCCTAAATAGGCTGTAAGGCGCGAATTGGCGCGGCTTAAGGGCTTTTAATTGCGAAAGTCTCCCGGCCGCGCCTGCTGCCTTCGGCAGCTATATATTCATTAACTTCCGTCTTGAAAAACCCAGAAAACAGCCTATTTCGACAAAGATTCTGCGGAGATGGAGGATGGCGATGGATGACTTCGGAAGGGTATTAGTGAAACTTAGAGTTCCAGCGAGGGACGTTAGGGCTGATGGTGGAATTGTCTGAGCGAAGCGAGTTGTCCACCGTCAGCCCTTGTATTTAGTCCGTCACTGGAACTTTTAGTTTCACTTATATCCCTGGAGCGGAATCCTGAGCCGCCCTCTATCCCCGCAGAATACGTCTTGAGAATCACCCCTGTTTTCGGATGTTTTTCAAAAGGACGTTAGTGAACTGATAGCTGTTCCCCATCAGGAGCTCTCTCTCACACAGAGCGAAACGTCGATGATCTGATCTTCCGGCCGCTCTCCGTTTAACAGTTTCAGCATCGTATCCACCAGCTTCTGCGAGAATTCTTCCTTGGAAAAGTCCACGCTTGTAAGCTGCGGCGATACAATCTCGGTAATATAGGTATTGTCCATACCAACCACCGCCAGATCCTCGGGAATCTTCATCCCCAGCTTTCTCACATACTGCATCACAATCCCCGCGATATAATCCGTCCCGGTGACAATAGCTGTCACCCTCTCCTGCTTCGGCCTGCTGAACACCAGATCAAATACGTTTGACAGAACCACATCCGTGTTTTCCGTATTCCAGCAGATGTACTCCTCCTTATACGGCAGCCCGTTCGCTTCCAGCGCCTCCCTGTAGGCTCTTTCTCTGAAACCTTTTTTCATATTCATATTATAGCGAAGCGGCGGAATGAACATGATTCTTTCATGCCCGCGGAAAACCAGGTAATTCACCGTCTTTACAATTCCTCCGTATATATCCGGCGCCACTGCCACGATATTGGATTCCAGAGAACTGTACTCCCTTGATTTATACAGGACTACGGGGATTCCGGCTTTCGCGATCTTGTTTAACTGACTCGCGGTATACCGGTTTGAAAGCATGAACACTCCGTCGAACCGTCCTGCAATCAGCATCTGTATGAAGTCGTCGCCATCCCGGCTGTAACAGTGAGAGACAAAGTAGCCTTTATCAAAGAATTTTTTTTCAGCGATCTCCAGCCAGTCATTTCGCAGGTTATCACACACGAAAGCGATCTGCATGGACCGGTTCGTCTTCAGGCTTCTGGCGTACAGATTGGGCCTGTACTGCAGCTCCTCAATCGCTTTTTTCACCGCCTGCGTTTTCTCCTCACTCACATATTTGGTCTGATTGATGACGTAGGACACAACCGCAGGTGAAACGCCCGCCAGCTTCGCCACGTCATTTCTTGTAACATTTTTCCCCATTTTTCTTTTCTTTCCTCAAAACATATTGTTTCGCGTGTATATGCACGCTCACAGTTAATTTCGCAGCATATGATGCCAGAATGATTCCGAGTGCGATCGCCCCGGCCTCTATCAGCACCTGGTTTGCGTAGCTTCCGAACTCAGCGTAATCGCCCTGCACGAGATAGTACATGGTATAGTACAAGTCGCCTCCCGGAATCTCCGGGATCAGCATCGGTACCAGGAGCATGATCACGGGAGCCTTGAGCACTCTCGAGAAAATCTCGCTGCAGGCCGCCACGAAGAGCGCCGAGACGAAAAGTCCGGTAAATTTGCTCTGCCCGCCCGCAACACACACGAGGTAAACCGCCCAGCCGGCTCCGCCCCCGACGGCGATCCACAGAAGCTTCCTGTCGTAGATCCCGAACAGCACGGCAAATCCCACGGAACCGATAACCCCCATCACAGTCTGAATCACATATGACTCCATCTTCAGCCTCCCACCGCGATCAGCACCAGTGTAAATCCGAGCGCCACCGATATGGCTTTCAACAGCGCCTCACACATATTTAAAAGTCCGCTGATCGTATCTCCGTTAATCATATCCCTCAGAGAACTCGTAAGCTGGATTCCGGGGATCACAAGCATGATATTTCCGATCATGATCTTATCCGGATGGCTTCCGATCCCTGCCTCAACCAGCAAAAGAACCGCCAGGGCCGTCACCGCGCTGCACACCATCGCCTGAACCATACTGTTCATCCGAAGCACCGCGCTCATCCGTATCATACCGAAAAGCACCATCCCTGAGAGCGCCGCTGCTGCCCCGTCCGCCCAGGTTCCTCCGAAGAACACGGAGAGGGATGCGGAAATCAGCATATACATACACAGATTCAGCCACTGGGGCGCTCCTCTGTCATCTCTGACCTGCTGTATCCTGCTCCGGAACTCCTCCGCTCCAATCTGGCCGGAACAGAGCTGCCGCGACAGAGCATTGATCTTCTCCACTCTCCCGAAATCATTCACCCGGTCCCTGATGCGCCGCGTCTGGGTCAGCTTCCTTCCGTCCTGAAAACTGGCTGTGGCCACAATGCTGGAAGTGATCGTAAATACATCCGCACCTGCAAAGCCGTAAGCCCTGCACAGGCGCGTGATCGTATCCTCCACGCGGCTCACCTCCGCTCCGTACATCAAAAGCAGCGCACCCGCATCCAGAGCTGAGGAGAGACACGCGTTCATTTCATCATCTGATTTTGACTTTTTTTCTTCTGTACCGCTCATCTCACACTGTACCGTTTTCTCATCCATTTCATACCATACCGCCTGTGCTGTACTCTCTATAATTCTTATATTACATTTCTCAGTTACTCGTGTCAATGACTTTTTCCAGCTATTTAGTTCAATAACACTTTCTGTTAAATACGGCCGGAAGCGGGGCGGGA
>JAHZHF010000292.1 GCA_019420405.1 Clostridiales bacterium | reverse complement strand
GCCATCGGTCTTTTGAGGGGAGTATAAATAATTAATAAGGGGTTGTAGAAAGTAATCTTTCTACAATGAACAGTATAATATACAGAATTGGAAAAAGCAAGCAAAAAATAAAAAATATCTAAAACAGGGCGAATAAAAAACAGTGCGGAAGACATACTAAGATTGAACTCAAAAAACAGGAGGAATTTTATCATGGCAAAGAACTACAGCAATACAAACAATTCAAACAAAAACACAAATGCAAAGAACGGTTCTTATTCATCTTATGCGGAGACTCAGAATAAGAACAAAAATGCCAGCAAAAACAGCACAAATATGTCAAACAGCAAGAATTGCGGAAGAACTTCAGATGCATATGACGAGTCTGACAGATACTAATGTCAGGAGTGCGTAATGCCATACTGAACCGGCAGAGGCAGAGTAAAGTTCAACTTTACTCTGCTCTTTTTTTATAGTAATATGGATAGAGATAAAGTGCAAGGACGGAAGAATATGGAAAAAATGGAAGGGATCGCGCCCTGTCATTTTGGCCTGGAAGCTGTGTTGAAACGGGAGATACAGGATCTCGGCTATGAGATTATAGAGGTGGACGATGGAAGAGTGACGTTTTGCGGCGGGATTGACGCCGTGTGCAGAGCCAATATTTTTCTCAGGACAGCAGAGAGGATTCTGTTAAAGGCGGGAAGTTTCCGGGCGGAAAGTTTTGACGAGCTGTTTGAGAGAACGAAAGCACTGCCGTGGGAGAGGTATATTCCCGAAGATGGCAAATTCTGGGTGGCGAAGGCGGCATCGGTAAAGAGCAGGCTGTTCAGCCCCTCAGATATTCAGTCTATTATGAAAAAGGCAATGGTTGAGCGGCTCAAGGAGAAATATCATATGGAATGGTTTCCGGAGAGCGGCGCATCCTATCCGGTGCGGGTATTTCTGAAGAAAGATATCGTTACTGTGGGGATTGATACAACGGGTGTTTCTCTGCATAAGAGAGGATACCGCCCGGTGGCGGGAAAGGCGCCGATTGCCGAGAATCTCGCTGCGGCGCTCATTATGCTGACTCCATGGAAAAAGGACAGGATCCTTGTAGATCCGTTCTGCGGCAGCGGAACATTCCCGATTGAGGCGGCCATGATCGCAGCCAATATTGCGCCGGGAATGAATCGTTCGTTTACGGCGGAAGGGTGGGCGAATCTGATTGAGAAAAAAGCATGGTATGAGGCTGTAAACGAAGCGCAGGACCTGATTGATGACAGTGTTGAGACTGACATTCAGGGGTATGATGCTGACGGGGAAGTGATCCGCACTGCCAGAAGAAATGCGGAGGAAGCAGGAGTGGATCATCTGATTCATTTTCAGCAGAGAACGGTGAAAGACTTAAGCCATCCGAAAAAATATGGATTTATTATCACGAATCCTCCGTATGGAGAGAGGCTGGAGGAGAAGTCAGCGCTCCCTCAGATATACAGAGAGTTTGGAGAGGCGTTCAGGGGACTTGATTCCTGGTCCGCATATATGATCACAAGTTATGAGGATGCAGAGCGCTGGTTTGGCAGAAGAGCGGATAAAAACAGGAAGATATATAATGGTATGATTCGGACTTATTTTTATCAGTTCCAGGGGCCAAAACCTCCACGTCAGAAGAGAGAAGATCCGGGCAGGTCCGGGAAAAAGGAATAGAGGATACACAGAGATATGAAAAGAAGAATTATATTTGCAACGGGAAATGAAAACAAAATGAGAGAAATACGCATGATCCTGGCAGATCTGGGGCTGGAGATCCTGTCTATGAAAGAGGCAGGAGCCGAGGTGGATATCGTTGAGGACGGGATGTCTTTCGAGGAGAATGCCGAGATCAAGGCGCGGTCAGTTTCCCGTGTTCTGACAAGTGATATTGTCCTGGCAGATGATTCGGGGCTGGAAATTGATTATCTGGACAAAGCGCCGGGGATTTATTCTGCAAGATTTGCGGGGGAAGAAACGTCGTATGATATTAAGAACAGAATCCTTCTTGACCGGCTTGAAGGAGTTCCGGATGAAGAGCGGACGGCCAGATTTGTATGCGCGATAGCGGCGGTATTTCCGGATGGAACAGTAGCCACTGTACGAAAGACGATAGAGGGACAGATTGCACATGAGTCCGCAGGGGCGAACGGGTTCGGGTATGATCCGATCTTCTATGTGCCGGAGTACGGCTGCACGACGGCCGAGATGACGCCGGAGCAGAAAAATGAACTGAGCCACCGAGGGAAAGCGCTCCGTGCAATGAAAGAAGTCCTGAAGGAGAAGCTGGAGAGGAATTAAGGTATGAGAGTATTGATTGTCAGCGATACGCATGGAAGACACAGCGGTCTGGACCGGGTACTGGAAGAGGCCGGTAAGATTGATATGTTTATCCATCTTGGTGATGTGGAAGGCGGAGAAGAGTACATCGACGCTGTGGTAGACTGTGAGAAGCACATGGTGCGGGGAAATAACGATTTTTTTTCGGAACTTCCAAGGGAAGAAGAGTTCCGCATCGGTAAATATAATGTATTTATTACGCATGGCCATCCGTACTACGTTTCCCTAGATCCGGAGTATATCCGGGAGGAGGGGCGTGCCAGAAAGGCGGACATCGTAATGTTCGGGCATACCCACAGGCCTTATTTTGAGGAGAATGACGGGATGGTAATATTAAATCCCGGAAGTGTTTCCTTCCCGAGGCAGGAGGGGCGTAAAGGCAGTTATATGATTATGGAAATCGGCGAAGACGGACAGGTTTCATTCGAACAGAAATACATTGGAGAAAAATGATGCAGAAAAATAAAAAAAGTTGTTGACATTCGGTATACCTTATAATATAATAATTTCTGCGCTGTGGGAAAGACAGGATGCGCGGGATTATACCGGGGTGTGGCTCAGCTTGGCTAGAGCGCCTGGTTTGGGACCAGGAGGTCGCAG
>JAHZHF010000291.1:2424-2940 GCA_019420405.1 Clostridiales bacterium | reverse complement strand
TTTCGCGAATTTTCTTCATCCTGTCCGGCAATCGTCTGATACGCCATCAGATGTCCGTCATCTGACACGGCATATCCCCCTTCCTCCAGATTCTCCGCCAGAATGGTCTGCTCATCTTCATCGAGATCGATCTGATACAGCGTCCCCTCCGCCAGCACATAGAGCCGCGCCTGGTCATGGTTATAATACACCATCTTGCCCAGCTCATCTTCCGCAATGGCAAATGACTTTGTACTCGGGATAAATGCCTTCTCCTCCACGACAGAATCTCCGCCTGCATAGTAATAGATACCGACACCGACCTGCCCTTCATGAGACCCCCGGTTCATATATCCATACACCGCAAATGCCAGGCTTCCGTCATTGCTCATACTGATGATACGCACCGCATGCTGGTCATTCCGGCTCCGTACATCCTCCCCTTCCTGATCGGCAAAGCTGAATACTTCGGTAAACACGCCTTCTTCTGCATCATAAAGCCACAGTTCCCTCTCCTGGACAAAAGCCACGAGTGTA
>JAHZHF010000291.1:0-2414 GCA_019420405.1 Clostridiales bacterium | reverse complement strand
ATACTGCAGACTGTCCTCCGCAATTCCCAGCGTAACACCTTCCTCGTCCAGCGCCTGTTCTGTTTCTTCAAAAACCTGCTGCATATCCCGGTTATAATCCAAGAGGTAGATCGTATCTTCCACATATCTGACCCTGAAAAACTCTTTGATATTGTAAACCGCAGAGTTTCCCTCCTCATCCTGGCAGGAAACCCGATATTTCGCCAGGATCGACGTGTAGACCGTATTGCTCTCCTTAATGCTCCACTCCACATCTCCCAATACCTGCGGATTTAAGTCTCCCCACTGAATATGCGTGATATCCGAGTGAATATTTACTGTCTGATACGTCGTATTGTCACTCTCTTCTCCCGGTTCAAGGTACTGCTCCATATCCGCTGACGCTTCCTGATTCAGCGCATTAGACTGAAATGTCTGCGCAAATGAAAGACAGTTATCCGTAGAGAGTTCATCCGGCCGGATGATCCTTGTATAATATCTGACATTATTTTCCTCTGTCTCCAGGACGATCTCCAAAACAGCCTCTTCTCCTGCCCCGGCAAGAGCACCGCCCAGAGACAGCGACGTAGTCTCCCCATCAGCAGGCACATCCGCAGTTCCTTCTTTATAACTCTCCTCTCCGTTCAGAGAATATACAGTGTAACTGATACTGCTGATTTCATTTCCATCTTTCTCCACATACATATCAAGCGTGCCGTCTTCGTTCAGAGGCGTGATCGTATCCCTCATGGCTGTAAGATCCATCTCCTGGACATACCCAAAAAGCGGATTGATCTCCTTCTCATGAAAAAGGAACGAAATCCTCGGAAGCGACGGCGCCCCCATATCAACTACATCGTCGTCCGTACCCCTGTTTATCACAAGACTGCTGATCACAAGCGCCGCAATAAAGATTACAGCCAGCACCCCTGCCTTGATTAATCTTTTCTTCATTCTGTATCATTCTCCCTCTGGCCTGCAAGAATACGCCCCAGTGTAGGATCAGTCCCAAAGAACGCATTGCACTTTTCTATATTTTTAGATGCTTTTTTGTTTCTTTTGCCAGTTTTTACTGCCCTTATCAAAATATTTTTCGGAGTGTGCTCCATATCTATAAATTCCAGTATCTGTACGTCATACCCTTCTCTTTCCAGATATTCCGCCCTCAGCCCATCCGTCAGAAGCGCTGCAAAACGCTCCTTGAGCAGACCGTATCTTAAAACCGGAGAGAGGTATTCCCAAGCCCGCGCTTCCTCTGATGGTTCTGACTGCTCTGATAACTGCGCGTTCAGTTCATGCTGGCAGCATGGTACAGACAGGATCACCTTCGCATTCCAGCCCACAGCTTTCTCCAGCGCATAATCTGTAGCTGTATCGCACGCATGCAGGGTAACCACCATATCGACACTGTCCACACCTTCATAGTCCGCAATATCTCCTGTCAGGAAGTTCAGCTTCTCATAACCGTATATTTCCGCCAGCCGTGCGCAGTGTTCAATCACCTCTTTTTTCAGGTCAAGCCCGATAATCCGAATATCGTATCCTTTCAAATCATGCAGATAATAGTACATGGCAAAAGTCAGATACGACTTCCCACATCCAAAATCCAGAATCGTCAGTTCCCGATCCGCATCGAGCTGTGGAAGAATATCCTCGATAAATTCCAGAAACCGATTGATCTGACGGAACTTATCCGTCCTGCTCCTGACCACCTTTCCCTCCTCAGTCATCACGCCCAGATCCTTCAGAAAAGGAACATAAATCCCTTCCTCGAGAATATACCGCTTCTTACGGTTATGGGACAGGCTGGCCGGAGCAGCCGGTTTCTGCCTGCGTTTCCTTTTTACCGTCGCTTTCCCTTTCTTGCTGACAAGTACCGTGCACTCCTCGTTCACAGTCTCTATCTGTACCTGCCGGAACTCCTCCAGACAACTTATCAGTTTTTTTCGCGCGTCATCTGTTTTCAGATTCTCATGAAAAGCCTGTGTCTTCGTAAAGGATTCAAATTGGAAATAAAGCCCGCCCTGCTTCTCCAGCGGACGCACCTTTATCTTAAGTATATCCTCTTTCCTGCGCGGATTACTGATAACCGCACGAATAAAATCTCTATTCAAAACCTCTTCCAGTAATTTTTCAATTTCTTTCACTTCGATTAACTCCATTTTCTGATCCATTTCTGGTTTCTGCCGCTCCCTCTCGCAGATGACGGACGCCATATGCCGCGGGAACTTGAAACCATTGTAAAGCAAAAGGGCAGACGGTGCAAGTCCAAAGAGCTGTGCCGTCTGCTCCATTCTGATAATTCAGCTATTTAGTTCACTAACGTCCTTTTGCAAAACATCCGAAAACAGGGGCGATTCTCAAAACGTATTCTGCAGGGTGGAGGACGGCTCAGGGCTTCGCTCCAGGGAATAAGGGAAACTACAAAGTACCGG
>JAHZHF010000290.1 GCA_019420405.1 Clostridiales bacterium | reverse complement strand
TATGAGAAGGCGCTCCCTGCCGATTTTGCAAATATCCGCCAACTTCTTAAATAGAATGTATCAACTTCCACTTGCCCTGTTTATATCTGACCGTCATGCATACTGCTCTCACACACCAGTCAATTACCATAGCGATCCATACTCCGAATACGCCCAGTCCAAAATAACCGCCCAGAATATAACTGAACACAATCCGGAAAATCCACATGGATGCCAACGCTATTATCATCGTCACCTTCGCGTCCCCGGCAGCCCTCAATGTAGAGGGAAGTGAAAACGAAACCGGCCATATCAGACACGCACTCATACTGTGAAAGTACAAAATTCCCCTCGCAGTCTCTGCAGTGATGTCGGACAGGTTGTACGCCCACAGGATAAACGGAACGAGAAACAGAATCACAAGATTGACCGCCCATATACACACATACACCAGCCGGATCAGCTTTCGCGTAAAATACTCCGCCTGCTCATAATCTCCCGCACCCACACAGCGGGCAATAACCGCGGTAATCGCCAGGTTGATCGCCATCCCCGGAAGAATCTGAAAATTGGCAACTGCATTGCAGACTGCATTCGCAGCGATCGCATATGTGCCGAATGTAGACACCAGACTGAGTACAATGATCTTACCGAGCTGGAACATCGCATTCTCCATTCCGTTCGGAATTCCGAGTCCCAGCGTCCTCTTCACCATCGTCCAGTCCGGATGCCAGCGGAATGTCTTTTCTATATGAATCGTCTGATTCTCCCGGCACAGAAGCACGATGATCAATACCGCTGCAGTAATTCTGGATACAAGCGTCGGGATCGCCACACCTTCCGTCCCTCTGTGGAATCCGTAAATCAAAGTCGCATTTCCGGCCACATTTATTACATTCATAACAATGGCCACCTGCATGGATATCCGCGAATTTCCCATAACACGAAAGACGGCGGCGCCTGCGTTATAAAGTGCGATAAACGGAACCGAGGCCGTCACGATCATCAGGTATGTATCGGCATGTCCCATAACTTCCGCGTCAATCTGCCCGAACACAACATGCAGGATAAACCATTTCGCACAGTAGATCAGCGCCATGATCACCAGCGCCAGAATTGTTGTAAGCCAGACAATCTGAGTCGCAGCCCGGCATGCCTGCTTCTCATTCTTCTGTCCAAGGTACTGTCCGGCAATCACAGCTCCTCCCGTGGCGAGCGCCGCAAAAAGGTTGATAAAAAGAACCATAATATTGTCCACCAGGGAAACGCCCGAGACTGCTGCCTCCCCCACGCTGGCTACCATTACCGAATCCGCCATTCCGACAAGGACAGCGAGAAACTGCTCAACAATCAGCGGCAGGATCAGCGCCGCCAGCGCTCTGTTATCAAACAGAA
This sequence comes from Clostridiales bacterium, assembly GCA_019420405.1. Taxonomy (GTDB): domain Bacteria; phylum Bacillota; class Clostridia; order Lachnospirales; family Lachnospiraceae; genus Mediterraneibacter. The sequence goes on along the minus strand of JAHZHF010000290.1, from coordinate 1,639 downwards.
GCCGCTCCTTTTCAATCCTGAATTTCTTCCTCATTCATTCTCCATCTCTCTTCCTTTTCCACACTATATTCCTGAGGCGCCCCCCTGTCCGGAAGCCCTCTATTTCCCGTGTCCCCACAGAGCCCCGCAGAAACTTCCGGAAAAACAAAATTCCCAACGCATTATTATACGCCGGGAATTCTTTGTCCACAAGTATTCTTTTTTATTCCAAGATTGAAAAATGTAACTGTTCTGGCCGCGCCTGCTTCTTTCAGCAGTTATATTTTCTAGGCCGCGTACTTCGCTATTTTTTTCTGCAGCTCCTCACATTCATCCGAATACATCTGCAATGCCATTTCATTATTCAGGCCGAGATGCATGACCCCAAGTAATGATTTCGCATCTACTACGACGCGTCCTTTTCTGATATCCATATCAAACTCATACTTTGAAACGGTCTTCACAAATTCAAGGATCTCATCCGGATTTTTGAAAGTAATCTTCATTTCATTCATCGCTCAACTCACCTCTTTTTTGAATTTCATGTGAAATATGCTTCAAATCTTTCCTGTCGTCTAAATTTCTCCGGTTCTGTATTTTCCCGCCGCATCCTGCATCCGGGCTGAACCTTCACCCCATATTACCATAATTTCCCTTTGTGAAAAGGGGGAATTTCTTTATAAAGGTGTAGTTTTTTAATGAATCTTCCTCTTTTTCTACTTCCATCTTGTATGTTATGCCGCACTTTCGTTATCGCGCTGCCTTGCGAAATTCGTTCGGAAGCACGCCTGTCTCTTCCTTAAATACCCGGCTCATATATTTCGGATCTGTGTATCCGGCCAGCTCCGCGATCTGGTTCAGCTTAAGTCCCGTATTCACGAGGAGCCCTTTGATCCGTTCAATCCTCAGACGCCTTACCGTATCCTTGAATCCCGCCCCCGTTTCTTTCTTAAACTGACTGCTCAAATATTCTTCCGACACGAAAAGCTGTCCCGCAATCTCTTCTAAAGTAATCCCCTGGTCATAATATTTATACACAATCTGCATCGCTCTTCGGATCAGGGGACTCCACCCACTGTTTTCCTGGTCATCGCCGTCATCCTGCTCCATGATCCCGAAAAACTGATCCATAGCTTTTCGGATCTCTCCCCAGCTCATGGCCGCCCGAATCCCATACATACTGTCCTGGATCTGCAGTTCAGACTTCACTTCATTCTGCGCTTTATACGCCCCAATCAGTGACATGCTAAACCGGATCAGAGCTTCTTTAATCTCACCCGGCGTGTGAGGTTTTTCCCGAAATACGGCATACAGCCTGTAATAGCACTTCCGGATCTCCTCACGGTTTCCGGAAAGTACGGCCTGGCGCGCCTGGCTCTCCAGATCCGCCGGATATTTCAGAGGAATAAAATCAAGACATTTGATATCCTCCTCCCTGAACAGTTCGCCCCGGTCAAAGATCAGATTCCACTCCCTGAGTCTTTGAAGCCTCCTTAAAAGCTCCGGGAACTCTGTCATGTATTCTGCCGTTCCCCAGATACAGGCCAGCTCTCCCTGCACGCTGCTGCTCAGCATAGGCGCCACCTGATCTCTGAATTTGTAGAACGTTTCATCCAACACTTGTCTTATCTTTTCATGCATCCGCTCCCGTGAGACACTG
>JAHZHF010000029.1:12654-19097 GCA_019420405.1 Clostridiales bacterium | reverse complement strand
AGGCTGAAAACGTAGAAGTGGCGCGGCTTGAGGACTATCAAGATCAAAAATCCTTTCAGCCGCGCCTTACTTCTGGAAGCTATATATTCATTAACTTCCAATTTGTAAAGCCCAGAAAACAGCCCTATTTCGACAAAGATTCTGCGGGGATGGAGGATGGCGAGGGGCGCCTTCGGAAGGGGATTAGGGAAACTAAAGTACCGGATACAGATGTCAGGGCAGACGGGGCGCTTGTCTGAGCGTCAGCGAGTTAAGCCCCGGCTGTCCTTGCTTTTAATCCGTATCCGGTACTTTGTAGTTTCCCTTATCCCCTGGAGCGAAGCACGGAGCTGTCCTCCATCCTCGCAGAATACGTCTTGAGAATCGTCCCTGTTTTCGGATATTTTTCAAAAGGACGTTAGTGAACTTTATAGCTAAATAGCTGCTCTATTAAGCAGCGTTTTCCGCTTTATTAAATAGTACACCCCACCCAGTGCATCCGCCAGGAACCACCCGATCGGAATGGACCACCAGATGCCTACGACACCGAGCAGAGGGATGGCGGACAGGGCATAGGCCAGCGCCACACGGGTTCCCAGGGACATGACAGTCAGGACGACGGACATGCCCGGATTCCCCAGCGCCCGGTAGAGGCCATAGAAGAGGAAGAGGATGCCGATCAGTGCATAGAAAGCCCCCTCGATCCGAAGATATCTCACGCCTTCGGCGATCACGGCTGTCTCTCCGGTGTCGATAAACATCCCCATCAGCGGCTCTGCGAACAGGAAGATGAGCAGGGAGATAAAAAGGCTGAAGGAGACGGAGGCGAGAAGGGCCGCGCGTATCCCTTTTTTGATTCTCTCCGTCTGCCGTGCTCCGTAGTTCTGGGCGATGAAGATGGAGAAGGCGTTTCCGAAATCCTGCACCGGGAGATAGGCGAACGCGTCGATCTTAACCGCTGCGGCGAATGCGGCCATGATCGTGGTGCCGAAGCTGTTTACCAGTCCCTGTACGGCGAGAATCCCCAGATTCATAATAGACTGCTGCATACAGGTCAGGGCGGAAAAGCTGGTGATCTCTTTCACACGGGAGAGCCGGAGCCTTACCTGGCCGTCCCGGCAAAGCAGATGAGGGAACATCACCCGTGTATAAACGGCGATACCGATGCCGGACACATACTGGGAGATTACTGTCGCTTCTGCGGCGCCTGCAACGCCCCGCCCCAGTCCGGCCACGAACCACAGGTCCAGCACGATGTTAAGCACGGCGGATACGGCCAGGAAAGCAAGGGGAATCACGGAGTTCCCAAGGGAGCGAAGGAGTGACGCGAAAAAGTTGTACAGAAAGATTCCGGTCAGACCGGCAAAGATCACGACCAGATATTCTTTCATCATAGAAATGAGCTCTTCCGGGGTGCGCAGAAACCAGATAATCCAGTCGGTCCCCGCAAAGACCAGTATATTTAAAATAACAGTTACTGCGGCGAGCAGGGCGAAAGAGGCAAGAATACCTTCTTTCAGTCCCTGCTCGTCTTTCTGCCCGTACCGGATCGAGAAGACGGTTCCGCTCCCCATGGCAAGCCCAAGGAGGATAGATGTCAGGAATGTCATAAGGGAAAAGGAAGAACCCACGGCTGCCAGGGCGTCTGCACCCAGAAAGCGGCCTACGATCAGTGTGTCCGCAATATTATAACACTGCTGCAGCAGATCCCCCAGGATCATGGGGACTGCAAAGCGCAGCATCGTTTTCATAACAGGTCCTTGTGTCAGTTCACTTTCCATTTTATTCGCACACTTTCTTTTTAGTAAATATTCCAGAAACAAAATATCAAGTTTGGATGAATATGTCAATAATCTTAGAAAATTGACATGTTTTAAAGATTTGTTTCATATACCATTCTACTTTATCACTTTACAATAACAGCATACCAAATATAAGAAGTCTAAGTGAGGAGGAAATGGAAAATGAAGAAAAAGAGAGTGCTCGCGCTTTTTATGACCGTTCTGATGGCGGGGGGCCTGCTTGCAGGATGCGGCAGTTCTGACGGAGGAAGTACGGAAGGCGGCTCCGGGAGCGATTCTTCGGGAACGGAAGAGGTGACGGAAGTAAATCTCACTGTGTGGGGACCCCAGGAAGACCAGGCGGCAGTCGAAGGCTATGACGAGGGAATCTTGAAGGCAATGTGCGAGGCGTTCGACGAGGCGCATCCGGAGTGGGAGATCAACTTTGAGTACGGCGTATGCGGTGAGGGCGAAGCGAGAGACGTGGTGACAAAGGACGTTGAGGAAGCCGGAGACGTATACTTCTTTGCCAATGACCAGATCCCGACGCTGGCGGATGCGGGAGCGCTTGCAAAGCTGGGCGGAAGCACGGCGGACTGGGTGAAGGAAAACAATGCAGAGACGATGGTTCAGTCCGTTACATATAAGGATGGCATCTACGGAGTACCGTTCACGTCCAATACATGGTTTATGTACTACGACAAGAGCAAGTACACGGAAGATGAGGTGAAGTCACTTGATACCATGATGGCGAAAGATCTGGGAGAAGGCGTCTACAACTTCGCGTTCCCGATGGATAACAGCTGGTATATTGAGGCGTTCTACTTCGGCGCGGGCTGCTCCATCTTCGGGGACGGAACGGACGCTTCGGCCGGATGTGATTTCGACAGTGAGGCGGGTATCGCGGCGACTCAGTATATGGTTGACCTTGCAGCGAATCCGAAGTACTCCAACGAGAAGGACGGCAGCAGCATCTCCCTGTTCTCCGAGGGACGTCTGGGCGCATACTGCAGCGGCTCCTGGGATGCGGCTGCGATCAGAGAAGCGCTGGGTGAGAACTTCGGAGCAGTAAAACTTCCGACAGTTACGATCAACGGAACCGAAGGGCAGATGAGATCCTTCGCGGGCAGCAAGGCCATCGGCGTGAATCCGAACTGCGAGAATCCGGAAGTGGCAGTGGCGCTGGCTCAGTACCTGGGCGGCCAGGAGTGCCAGCAGATCAGATATGAGACAAGAGGAATCACACCGACTCTGTCAGGCATCGAAGTAGGAGACGACGAAGTTGCAGCGGCAGAGATGAGCGAGATCAGCGAGGCATCCTTCCTCCAGCCGGTACTCTCTGAGATGAACGCATACTGGACTCCGGCGGAGACCATGGGGAAAGAGATTATCCAGGGCGATGTGACAGCAGACAACGCGGCTGAGAAGACGCAGGCAATGGTAGAAGGAATACTTTCCGACGGATTATAAGAGTCATGAGAAATGCCATGATTATGAGAATGCCCCGGCAGTGAACTGGCGGGGCGTTTTTCCCAGGAGAAGGAGGAAATCTATGAGAGTAAGAGGGGCGAAGAGAAAAGAAATTCGGGTGAAGGTGAAAGAGTTCCCGGACGTTATACCGGTCCGGGAAGCCGTCGGGAAAGGAAACGCGGCAGTGCGGCTCTCATGCCTTGTGATGGGAGCGGGCAATATCCGGTACAGACAGTTCGTGAAAGGAGCCCTGTTTCTTGCGGCGGAGGTGATTTACATCCTCTTTATGGCGATGTTTGGGATCAGCGCCCTGGGCGGGCTTTTTACACTGGGAACTACGACGACGCAGGAAATATTTAACGAGGAGAAACAGATCTATGAATACATTCAGGGAGACAACTCCATGCTGTTTCTTCTCTATGGAATCGCGACCATATTCATTACCATCGGATTCATCATTATATGGCGGACAAATGTAAAGTCCGCGTACGCGCAGCAGAAGAGGACAGAAGAGGGAAAGCCGGTGCTGACGCTTAAGGAGGATTTGAAGAGCCTGCTTGATAAAAGACTGAATTCAACGCTGCTTTTCTTCCCGACGCTGTGCGTTGTGATGTTCACGATCCTGCCGCTTGTATTCATGATCTGTATGGCATTTACGAATTATGACAGAAACCATCAGCCGCCGGGACAGCTCTTCGACTGGGTGGGACTGGTCAACTTTGGGAAGATCCTGGATTCGGGAAGTGGCCTGGGATACGCGTTCTGGCATATTCTTGGGTGGACCTTTGTGTGGGCTATTGCCGCTACATTCCTGAATTACATCCTGGGAATGATCCTGGCGATGATCATCAACTGGAAAGAGACGAGATTCAAAGGCTTCTGGAGATTCATCTTTGTCCTTTCCATTGCGGTGCCCCAGTTTGTATCCCTGCTGATCATGAGAACCATGCTTCAGGAGCAGGGCGCCGTCAATGTCCTTCTCCAGAATCTGGGACTGATCAGCGATGCCCTTCCGTTCTGGACAGATACGACATGGGCGAGAGTTACGGTTATCGTGGTGAATCTGTGGATCGGTATTCCGTTTACCATCCTCCAGGTGACGGGAATCCTCCAGAATATCCCGGCGGAACTGTACGAGTCCGCCAAAATGGACGGAGCAGGGCCGGTTACGATCTTTTTCAAGATCACTCTGCCGTATATGCTCTTCGTGACGGCTCCGTATCTGATCACGCAGTTTATCGGGAATATCAACAATTTCAATGTGATCTACCTGCTGACCGAGGGAAAGCCTGCTGCCATGAGCTATTTCAACGGGACAGGAGGCAAGACGGATCTCCTTGTGACCTGGCTGTACAAGCTGACCATTGACTTCAACGATTATAACTACGGAGCAGTGATCGGCATACTGACCTTCGTGATCTGCGCGGTTCTGGCTCTTGTCACATACAGGCGGACAGGATCATATAAGAATGAGGAGGGATTCCAGTGATGAAATCGATGAAGACGAAGAAGAGAATACTGATTGCGATTGTGCATACCTTCCTGGCCGTGCTCGCCGTGATATGGGTGTTTCCGATTTTCTGGGTGATTATGACCTCTTTCCGGGCGGGAAAAGGTTCCTACTCCACACAGTTTATACCGGATGAGCTGACGTTTCACAATTATGTCAGACTGTTTACGGACAGAGGGATCTTTGATTTCCCGAAGATGTTCATGAACACCTTTATTGTAGCCGTGGCGACCTGCATCCTTGCGACGTTCTTCCTGATCTCCATCGCGTATACGATGTCGAGGATGCGGTTCAAAATGAGGAAGCCCTATCTGAATATCGCACTCATTCTGGGGATGTTCCCCGGATTTATGTCCATGATCGCCGTGTATTACATACTGAAAGGCATGGGGCTGACAGAGGGCGGGCTCAAACTTGTGGCGCTGATCCTGGTGTACTCCGGGGGAGCCAATCTGCTCAGCTTCTACGTGGCAAAAGGGTTCTTCGACACCATCCCGAAGGGGATCGACGAGGCGGCGTATATTGACGGGGCGACAAGGTGGAATGTGTTTACGAAGATCACGCTCCCCCTGTCCAGGCCGATTCTTGTGTACACTCTGCTGACCAGCTTCATCGCGCCGTGGACGGACTTTATCTTTGCCAAAGTGATCATCGGCTCCGACTCAAAGTATTACACAGTGTCGGTGGGCCTCTTTAATATGCTGACAAAAGAGAATATTTATCAGTGGTATACCTGCTTTGCGGCAGGGGCGGTATGCGTGTCCATACCGATTGCGATCTTGTTTATCTATGTACAGAGATTCTACGCGGACGGCCTGTCCGGCGCAGTAAAAGGGTGAGGGAAAATGTATACGGTGCTGATTGCCGACGATGAAAAAATCGAACGCTGCGGAATCCGGCGTCTCATCGACCGGGAGAAAGGCAGCTACAGGATACTGGAAGCTGCGAACGGGCGGGAAGCCGAGCAAATCATAAAAGAGGACAGAGTGGATATCCTGCTGACCGATATCCGGATGCCCTTCGTAAACGGGCTGGAGCTGGCCAGAAAGACTTCCGAATGTTCGGAGCATACGGAGATTATCATATTCAGCGGGTATCACGACTTCAATTATGCAAAGACGGCGATCCGCTACGGCGTGCAGGATTATATCCTAAAGCCGGTTGATCCGGGGGAGTTCGGACGAGCGTTTCTGCATGTGCAGCAGAACTTAAACAGCAGGAGGGAGCGCCTGAATGAAAACCAGGAGCGATCCCGGCTGCTCGGCCAGTATTTCCTGTCAAATTATATCTTAAACGGAAATGCCGCTGCCGCAGAGGCCGCAAGCGCCCATATCAGCCTCTGCGAATGGGATGAGATCCGGTATATGATCATGCTGGAATGCGGCGGAGGCTTTTTTGAGAAATGCGGGGATGAATTTCAGGAGGCGCTGACCGGAATGCTAAAGGACCGGGCGATCTACCTGAATCTGAACTCGGATCAGGCGCTTCTGCTCATCCGCAGGAGCCGGGGAGACATCAGGGGAGACATATCGCGGGAGGCGGAGCGCCTCCAGGGATGGATGTGCCGGAAGTTCGGCGTCAGCTTCTATCTCGCCGTCAGCAGGGAGATCACAGTGAAGGAAGAAATCCCGGAGACTTACCGCAGGCTGGATGAGCTGATGGAAGAGAAATTTTATCACACAGAACGCTGCTTTTTCTGCGAA
>JAHZHF010000029.1:0-12644 GCA_019420405.1 Clostridiales bacterium | reverse complement strand
GCCGGAGGGAACCGGGGAGAAGCTCCTGGAGGAAGGATACCTTCTCGGGATGCTGGAGAAGGATATCCGCAACCGGGATATCTATCATATGGAAGAACACTTCTCGCGGGTAGTGGAAAAGTACAGCGGGAACAGCGGTTTCCCGAGCATGTATGTGAAGTTTGTCTTCACTAATCTTGTCAAGGCCATGGGAGACGCCTCGCCGATGCTGGACGTGCGCGACATGGAGGCAGTGATCGACGAGATGTATCGGTGTTCCTCCGTGAAAGAGCTGATAGACAGAGCGAGGGGAGAGATGGAGAAATTCCTCCGGTACGCGTCAAAAGACAGGAGCAGTCTCCAGTATAAGGTCGTGAGGATGCAGGAATATATCAGGAAACATTACATGGAAGATATCCAGGTGGAACAACTGGCGGCGAAGCTGTACCTGTCGCCGGGGTATCTCAGCATGGTTTTCAAAAAGGAAGCGGGGGAAAATATCAAGCAGTATATCCGCAACGTGCGGATGGAGAAGGCGGAAGAACTTCTCGTATCCACCCAGATGTCAGTGCGGGAGGTGGGCGAACGGACCGGATTTAAAAATATGTCTTACTTCTCCAAGTGTTTCCGCCAGCAGTACGGGGAAAGTCCCGAGAGCTACCGCAGGAAAAAACAGATCTGAGGATTGTTACATATTTCTGAGGAAATTTATATGGGAAAATTTTCCAGAGAGGAATAAGATTCCTTACAGGGAACGAAGGATTCAGGGCTCGTTTCTGCGGGCCCTGAACTTTCTGCGAAAACGTGAATGGACATGGGGAAGAAGCGTATGAAGAGAAAGTTGTGGGGGCTGCTGCTGGCGTTTGCCGTGCTTTTGACGGCAGTGAATATCCCGGCGATGGAGGCGGGAGCGACAGAGACTTACTCAGGAACTGCAATTGTGCAGGCAGATCCTGATGATACGATCAAAAATATGTATAACGTGCCGGTAACATATTACGATTATCTGGATGATAATGAATTGATTTCAGGATGGAGAGAGGTAAAGCCTTACGGAAATGATTATTCAGGAGGCTGGGCCGTATTCGGTAATCTTAACAGTGCTCTTGCCAATTATTATAAAACCCGGGGGCTGACAACAACGGGAATATATTTCGGAAATCTTTTGTCTACGGATAAGGCCAAGGGAGATCGGGCAAATGAAGTAGCTAAACAGATAGAAGCGATACAGGGGATTTATAATAACTACTGGTATAACGCGAATAATTCTAATTACTTTGTTTCAGCTAACGGCGAAGATGCATACAGGCATTCGGCTCAGGGACTTGTATATAATACGCTGACAGAGGATGGTGATCTGCAGATAGCGGCGGGGATCGAGGCCCCCTGGTTCAGCGAAGATTTTTTGTCGGGTGTTGGAAGTGGAAATAACTACAGTTACGGAAAAATGTTTTCTTCCAGGTTCCCGTTTCGTGCAGATGCAGGCAGTGATGGTGTGACTTATTATGAGTTTGACAGTAATGCGGCAAGAGATAATGTGAAATACAATGAAAACAGTAATACTTTTTCATATGGAGCCGGTGAGGCAAATGGAGTTAAGGACTGTAAAGAAGTTGATTGGGATCTGCCTGTAGGAAATGATGAGAATAAAGGTTATGGATTCTTCCCATTTAATTATAAGGGGGAAAACGGAAGTAACAATGACTGGCTGGACTATGGTTTCGGGGCAGAGATAGAGATCCGGTTTAATCTCCCGAAGGGTGGGAAGATCGGGGATTCACCGGTGACCTTCGAGTTTACAGGAGATGATGACGTCTGGATCTTTATTGACGGAAAACTGGTACTGGATCTGGGCGGCGGCCATAAGAAAGCGAATGGAAAGATTGATTTCAGTACACTGACGGCGGAGGTCACGACCGGTACGGAGACAATTAACAGCGGGACAGAGATGAACGCTGTGTCATTGCAGGAAGCTTTACAGGTAAATTCAAGTGATGAGCTGAGGCCAAATCAGGCACATACCATGAAGATATTCTACATGGAGCGTGGAATGATCGAGTCCAATCTGAAAATCCGCTTTAACATGCAGCCTCTGGAACATGAATTTATCGCTGAGAAGACTGTGGATACCTCCGGGGTAAACGACGGATTAAAAAGTGCGGTGGCTGATGCGGATGAATTCAGAGTGACTTTAAGCACGGACGGAAGTCCGGCGGCAGACAAAACATATCAGAAAAACCATGGCGTTTCGGAAGGAACAGAATACGGGCTGAAAACAGGGAGTGACGGAAGCTTTACCCTGAAAGACGGCGATCAGGCGGTGTTTAAACGGCAGTTTGACGATCAGATGGGGAAGACATTCACTGCCCTGGAGACAACGGTAGAGGATGGAAAATCCTATCTCTCCTATGATACCCGATGGGAGGCTGTTGATCTGGAAAATAATAATGCCGAGATTCAATCAGGGACTGGGGCAAATGCGGCTTTTACTTATAATAAGCTGCTAGGGGATGAGTTTACCCCGGTGAGGAATAAGCTGACGTATATTAATACCCCGAAGACAGGAACGCTTACTGTAGAGAAGAGCGCTGTAGATAAGGATGGAAATGTTTATACGGACCCCGATACGGAGTTTGAATTTGAGATATTGATGGATCTGGGGCTCAGAGGAGAAGGTCACTTCGAAACTCCGGATGTCATCGATGAGGATGCGATCTATTTCCGAAATACGGAAAACTGGAGTCAGGTATATGCGTATTGCTATAATTCAGAAACTGATAGAAAGGAGACGTGGCCGGGAACGCTTATGACAGAGTTGGCGGCTGCTGAAGGAGTATATAAGCTGGACGGGATCAAAGGAAATTATCAATATGTAATTTTTACCGACAATTCCGGGAAACAGTACCCGGCACAGAATGCCGAATGGCAGGCAATTGGAGATAACAATTATTTCTATGTAAACAGCGGTTCCTTACAGTGCGGCACATACACTGAAAAGGGGGAGGAAGTGTGGATTCCGGGAGAAGCGGCAGGATATGCAGGATATAACCTTACCTATACGGTAAACAACGAATCAAGAACTGCCGTGAGCGGCATTTTTACGCTGAAAGCAGGAGAAAAAGCAGTGTTTACGGGAATCCCGCTTGGGACAAAGTTCAAGATCAAAGAAACATCGTCGGAAGGATATTCTTTAAAAGGAGTGGAGATAAACAATACGGAAATACAGCCGGGAGAGGATCACTATTACTATGGCGAGCTTAGCTCGAACACTAATTCATTCGATGTGAAGGTAACAAACCAGAAAGCGGATGTATCGGTCAATTTGTCTGCGTGGAAGACGATAGATGGCAGTGCAGAGAACATTCCCAGAGATCAATTTACATTCCTGTTAAAGGGGCGTTCTGATGTGGCGGGAGCAGTGGATACGTCCGGTGTAAGTATGACTGTAAAGAATACAAATAACGGGAAAGTAACCTTCCCCACGCTGACCTATATGGAAGAAGGGAGTTATTACTATACGATAAGCGAACAAATCCCGGAAGGCAGTAACAATTATATCTACGACAGGTCAGAATATGAGGTGAAGGTAGTTGTTACTGCGGATGGAGATCACATGAGTGCCGCGACTACGGTGACAAAGGTAAAGGATAAAGACGGAGTTCCAATTAGTCCGCCTCAGAATGTGGAGAATATAGCAAAAGGAATTACATTCGACAACAAAGAAAACCTTGCATCCCTGACAATCCAGAAATGGATCGTTACAGAAGCGGGAGATAAGCTTGCAAAAAACTTATGGCCGGCGGGAGATAACAGTTTTTTGTTCCGGCTGGAAAAAAGGAATGATACGGGCGAATGGGAAGCCTGTACTTCACAGGAATACAGTGTTTCCGGTGGAACTGCAAGTGTTACCGGGAAGACAGATTCCTATGGAAGATTTCGTGTCACAGCGCAGGAAATGGATACTGTGGTCAGGGTTGAATTCAAAGGACTTGTGATCGGTGAGGCATACCGTGTAGTAGAAGAACTGAAGGACAGGCCGGGGTATCTGCCTTACAGTGTGACTGTGGATGGGAATGAACGGATGAATCCTCAGCCGGAAGCAGGGGGAAATGGAGAATATCAAACAGGGGAAATCGTGATCAAAAAAGGCGGCAACCAGGTTGTCTATAAGAATTATCCTCTGAGCAGCATTACAATTAAAAAAGAAAATGAGGAAGGAGAGCCGCTTGCAGGGGCGAGATTTATTCTGGAGAAGCTGGGAGAAGACTCGGACGCTGAATCGGTGAAAATAGGAGAAGAAGAAACTACAGAAAGCGGTGAAGTTCGGTTCCTGAATCTGCATGCGGGAACGTATCGGATCAGGGAGATAAAGACTGCGTCGGGCTATATTCTTCTGAAAGAGCCGATTATAATCGAACTTCCATTCCGGTATACGAAAGGAAGTATTGTAAACGGCGTTACAGCAGAATCAGACGGTATCACTTATAAGATCACACTTACTGTAAGAAACGGACAGGCCTTCGATCTTCCGGCAAGCGGCCTTAAAGGCCTCGGCCCGATCATATTCGCCGGGGCCGCAGTGATCGCGGCTGCTGGGACAGCCCTCGCAGTGAAGAATAGGCGGGCGAGAAGAAGAGTCCCGCACAGGCGGAGGAGACGTCCGCATTAAAAGATGTCCGAGGGGACAGAAAGCGGAGCCCCCTTTGATATAAAAATCAGAAAAAAGTATAAAGGAGAAAAAGTGGAGCAATGAAAAGAAAATTATTTAAGAAACTTGCGGCAGTCGCTGCCGCAGCAGTTATGACGCTGACGCTGGCAATGCCGATGGGCGTGAGCGCGCAACCAAGTAATACATATCCGGGAACTGGAGAGAGAGGAACACTGACGATTACAAAATATGAAAGTGCGTCGGGAGCAGGAGAGTGGGATAAAACGGATAATCCGCAGAGTGATCCGTCAGAAGAGGAGGGAAAGACCCCTCTTGGCGGAGTAACATTTTCCATCCGGAAAGTGGGAGTGATCTCTCAGGAAGTTTATGGAGATGGAGCGGACAAAAAACTCGGCTTGCTGTACCAGATTACAGATACTGATATATTGAATAAACTGATAGAAAAAAGTGTGAATCCAGATTCGGGAACTGACAAATATACAAGTACAAAGCTGGATCAGGCGCTGAAAACTTACAGAAATGAATTGGAGCCTCTTGTGACAAAGGGAACAGAGGATATTAATTATCAGTCAGATACAACACGTATTGAGGCAGACGGTGAGCTTAAGGTCGGCCAGGCTAAATTTTCCGAACTGGACCAGGGCCTTTACCTCGTGGCGGAAACAGCAGCTCCACCCGAAGTTACTACGAAGTCAGTTCCGTTCTTCGTATCTATTCCGTCTGTTGTAAATGACCAGAGTGGAAATACTCAGTGGGAAATGAATATAAATGCGTATCCGAAGAACAGTACGTCTACAGTAGATGTGGATAAAAAGATTACTGATGTGGGAGAAACGGGCGATATTAATTCAGACGGAAGCAAGGCGGAAGCAACTGTTGGAGATATCATTACATACAATGTGCCTGTTACAGCGGTTGTACCGGCTGACGGCCTGACAGAGGTGAAACTTGTCGATACAATGAGCAAGGGGCTTACACTGGTGAAGGCAGAAGGAAGTGAAATTGATCCGGCACTTACGACAGTTGAGCAGGATGTAACAGGTGTGGTGCAAGTGTATTCGGGAACTGATACATCAACTGGCACTCCGTTGACAGAAGGTGAACAGAATGACTATACAGTAAAGGCCCAAAAGGACGGCAACGGACAAACTATTCTGACAGTACAGTTTACACAAAAGGAAATAGAGGCTTTGAACGCCGGTTCAGATAGTGCTCCGAAGTTCCTCTTCGTATACAAGGCTAAACTCAATGCGAATGCAATAATCGGAAAAACAGGTAATGAAAATAATGTATTATTTCAATATAAATACGGTAACAATCCGGATCCCGTAACAAAAGGCGATAAAGCAACCGTTTACACCTGGGGAATTGATATCACAAAGCAAGGTGAAGATGCTAAACCTCTGGATGGAGTAATTTTTGAACTGTATAAAGACAGCGTAGCAGATGAAAATCGGATGACTTTTATCCCCGATGCTGCCGGAAATTACAGACCAGGCACAGGAGCAGGTCAGACAACGGATTTAACAACAAATACGAGCGGAAAAATCACCGTGAAAGGTCTTGAAGCCGGAACTTACATCCTCAAAGAGAAAGAGACTAAACAGGGATACGTGCTTCTGAAAGATACGATTACAATTACAATTACAGACACGAATAATGACGGAAACGCAACGGCTACAATTAAAAACGGAAGTAACGCGGCAACAGAGGTTACCATGAAACCTGATGGGACTAGCCAGAGTGCTCTCGTACCGATTACAGTAGTCAATAACAAAGGCTTCGACCTGCCTGAGACAGGTGCCGCAGGCACAGCTATCTTCGCGATCGCAGGAATCGCCCTCGTGGCAGGCGCAGGCGCGCTCCTGTTATTCAGAAGGAAGTCACACAGATAGTTTTGATCAACAGTCCTATGGCTGAACTGTTACGTTAAAATACCTTTCATTCTTAAAGCGGGGAGCGGGAAATCCGTTCCCCTGTATTTGAACGCAGACGGCCAGAGACGCCGGGTGTGATCTTCCGCCGACGGTTCTGACCGTGTGCGTTCAGATGCAGGAGATTCGCCATGAAAAATAAAATCATCAATATCATACTGGTCTGCTGTCTCCTGGCGGGGATATGTATCCTTGCGTATCCCTTTGTGAGTAATGTGCTCCACGACAGGAAACAGGACCGGATTATAACAGAATATGACGAAGAAGTAGAGCGGCTCCGGGATGCGGATAAGGAGGCCATGCTTTCGGATGCGCGGCAGGATAACGAGGATCTGATCGGAAGTGTTGTCTTAAGCGATCCGTTTGATCCGGCGGCTCTAGAGAAGATCAGCAAGGACTACGATACGCTCCTCAATCACGATGGAGACGGCGTTATGGGATATGTAGAGATCCCCAGGATCGACGTCTATGAGGCGATCTATCACGGTACGTCGGACGAAGTGCTGGCGAAGGGGATCGGCCACCTGGCGAATACCTCCCTTCCGGCAGGCGGAAGCGGGACCCACTGTGTCCTCTCCGGTCACACCGGACTTCCGGAGGCGGAGCTTTTCTCCAACCTGGAGGAACTGGAAGAGGAGGACGTGTTTTATATTCACGTTCTCGGGGAGGTCCTTGCCTACAGGGTGGACCAGATCAAGGTCGTGGTGCCTTCCGATACAAGCGACCTGCATATCGAGGCGGGGCAGGATTATGTGACTCTGGTTACCTGTACGCCCTATGGGATCAATTCTCACCGCCTTCTCGTAAGGGGGACGAGGATTCCGTATGACGCAGAGGCAAAGGCGGCCGGGGAAGCCCAGGCCGAGGAGGGGATGAGTAAGGAAACCTGGAAAGAGGTGTATGGAAAAGCTCTGCTTACCGGATGCCTGGCGGCCGCAGCTGTACTGGCCGTGGTCTGGCTGGTGGTCCGGAAGAAAAGGAAGAGGCTGAAACGCCGGAAACGGAAAAGGAGAAAGCGCAGATGAGGGGCAGGAGGAAAGAAAAGAGCCGCGGAAAGTTCAGATGGGCAGCCGCCCTGCTCCTCTACCTGGCAGGCGTGATTGTTTTTGCAGTCCCGGATCTGCGTTACCTGGCGAATCTGGCGGGGAACCTTCATGTATATGAAGAATTCCGGGAGAACAGCCAAAGCGCGTCACAGACGGAGGATACAGCATCCGGGGAACCGGGGGATGTGGAGGACAGAGAGCGGTTCGCACGACTGTATGAACAGATAAAATCCTATAATCAGGAAATATTTGAAAATCACCAGATGAACCTAAATGATCCCTGGGCATATGAGCAGAGCGGTTTTGACCTCTCGGAATATGGGATCGAAGACGGGGCGGCGGCTGTGATCGAGATCCCGCGTATGGACGTCGGGCTTCCGGTATATCTCGGGGCCACTGAGGAGAATATGGCCCGGGGAGCGGTTCAGCTCGGGCAGACGTCCATGCCTGTGGGAGGGGAGAATACGAACTGTGTGATCGCGGCGCACAGAGGATACAAGGGAATCCCGATGTTCCGGGAGATAGAGAAACTCCGTCCCGGAGATCAGGTGATGATCCACAGTTTCTGGGAGACACTCACCTATGAAGTATCTGAGATCGAGATCATCGATCCATCGGATATCGACAAGGTGCTGATCCGTCCCGGGGAGGATATGGTGACGCTGCTGACCTGTCACCCCTATCCGCAGAATACAAGGCGGTACGCAGTATTCTGTACCCGTGCGGAAGGGGAGAAAGAGACGGCGGGAGAAGACGCAGATGAAACCGCGGAAGTGACTGGAGAAGGGGCGGATGAGACCGCGGAAGCGGCGGTGGATGCGGCAGTGAATGCTGCAGAGAGAGCAGCGGAGGAAGACGGGGACATGATCAGAGGAGAGAAAATACTGCGCGGGGCAGGGTATGCCTTCCTTGCGGCGGTCGGCGCGGCAGGAGTCATAAAGGCGGCAGGCAGCCGTGCGTCCAGGCACAGGCGGGGCAGCAACCGGAGGAAAGGAAAGGGTTAAAAAGATGGCGGCAATTGGGAAGACAATGACAGAAACCATGATAGAAAAAGTGGCGGCGGATATGTCGGCGGCAATGGAGCGATGGGGCAGACCGGATGCGGATACTACAGACCACTGCCGGAGAACGGCCTGTCTCACGGCGGGGCTGGCACTGCAGATGAAGCTTGGCGGTGAGCAGTTCTTACTGACTGTTATGGCCGCAGGACTCCATGATATGGGGAAGGCCGGAATCCCTGAGGAAATTTTGAACAAGCCGGGGGCTCTGAGCAGTTCCGAGATGGAGATTATAAAACGGCATCCTCTGGAGGGCTATCAGATCCTTCGGGAGGATATCCCTTCTGAGGCGGCGGATATGGTTCTCTGCCATCATGAGAATGTAGACGGCTCCGGGTATCTGGGGCTCAGCCAGAATGAGATCCCTCTTGGGGCCAGGATCATCAGAGTCTGTGACGTCTACGATGCACTGATTTCAAAAAGGGCCTATAAAGAACCCTGGAGCAGGAGCCGGGCGCTGTCATATATCCGGGAAAATTCCGGGAGTCTTTTTGATGAAACGTGCGCGGATGCGTTCTGTGCCATGATGGATGCAAAATATTCGGAAAGATATGCGGAGGGCGCCCGGGCTCCGGCGGCATAATGATCTGAGAAAAGTGACATGTTTCTGAGTTTTTTACTATGTCCTCATTTCCCTGGTTTCCTTATAATAAGCTCAACAAGAAAAACCCCAGAGAAAAGGAGGACATTTGATTTATGAAAAAGAAAAGACTGATCGCTCTTTTACTGACAGCAGCGATGACGGGAAGCCTGCTTGCAGGCTGTGGAAGCTCAGGCGGAGATTCGTCAGACAGCGGAAGCTCAGGTGACTCAGAGGCTACGGGAAAAGTTTATTATCTGAACTTCAAGCCGGAGCAGGCAGACCAGTGGGTAGAGCTGGCAGAGCAGTATACGGAGGAGACAGGCGTGCAGGTAGACGTGCAGACAGCTGCTTCCGGTACATACGAGTCACAGCTCAAATCCGAGATGGCTAATGACGAGGCTCCGACGCTGTTCCAGGTGAACGGCCCGGTTGGACTGGCTACATGGAAAGATTACTGCTATGACCTCTCCGACAGCGCGGTTTATAAAGATGTATCAAGCGACGACTATGTATTAAAAGACGGAGATCAGGTGCTCGGAATCGCGTATGTAATCGAGACATACGGAATCATCTACAACAAGGCGATCTTAAACGACTACTTTGAGGCGGATTATTCCACGATCAAGTCAATCGACGAGCTGAACAACTTTGAGGCGTTGAAGACAGTTGCAGAAGAGATTCAGGCACACAAAGATGAGCTGGGTGTACAGGGAGCATTCACATCAGCTGGTATGGATTCTTCCTCTGACTGGAGATTCAAGACTCACCTTGCAAACCTTCCGATCTATTACGAGTATCAGGAAGACGGAATTACATCCACAGACGCAATCAAAGGAACATACCTTGACAACTACAAACAGATCTGGGATCTGTACCTGAACAACTCAACATGTGATCCGTCCATGATCTCATCCAAGACAGCAGAAGATGCAACAGCAGAGTTCAGCCTTGGAGAAGCAGTATTCTATCAGAATGGTACATGGGCATACAACGATGTGAAAGACAACGAAGTGGCTGACGAAGATATGGGCATGCTTCCGATCTACATCGGTGTTGACGGCGAGGAAAATCAGGGACTGTGTACAGGATCAGAGAACTACTGGTGTGTAAACAAGAATGCATCTGAGGAAGACATCCAGGCAACACTTGACTTTATGCAGTGGGTAGTTGAAAGCGATGAAGGACGCGACATGCTTGCAAATGAGATGGGATTCGTTACACCGTTTACAACATTCGCAGATTACCTTCCGTCCAACCCGCTTGTACAGGCGAACGAGGAGTACAACGAGGCAGGAAAGACACCGGTAAGCTGGAACTTTACAACAATGCCGTCTGAGAACTGGAAGAACAACGTAGGAAGCGCTCTTCTTGAGTATGCACAGGGAACAGGCGACTGGGATGGAGTTGTGACAGCATTCGTTGACGGATGGGCAACAGAGTACGCAGCTTCAAACGCTGAGTGAGAAAAGAAATAATTATATAAAAAATGAAATAATTGCATAAAAAATTACAATAATTACAGGGGCTCCGCATCGCGACGGGGCCCTTATCAGGAAGGAGAAGGAAAATGCAGAAAGCAATCAGAAAATATTTTCCCATATTTGTACTTCCCACGATGATCGCGTTTACAATAGGATTTCTCGCCCCGTTTGTACTGGGAATCTGGCTGTCCTTCTGTAAGTTTACGACAGTAACGGACGCAGAGTTTATCGGGCTGGGCAATTACGTTAAGATACTCGGGGACGCGGAATTTATTCATTCCATGTGGTACACGGCCCTTTTCACCATTGTTACGGTGATAGTCATCAATGTACTGGCGTTCGCGGTGGCGCTGCTTCTGACGAAAGGCATCAAGGGAACCAATATATTCCGAACCGTATTCTTTATGCCGAACCTGATCGGAGGTATCGTCCTCGGATATGTATGGAAACTTCTGTTAGACGGTATCCTGGCGTATTTCGGACGCACCCTGACCTACTCGGAGGTATACGGATTCTGGGGACTCGTGATCCTGGTGTGCTGGCAGCAGATCGGATATATGATGATCATCTATATCGCAGGCATCCAGAACGTGCCGGGCGAACTGATCGAGGCGGCGAAGATCGACGGGGCGACTTCGAGACAGATCTTAAGGCATGTAACGATTCCGATGGTTATGCCGTCCATCACGATCTGTACATTCCTGACGCTGACCAATTCGTTCAAGCTGTTCGACCAGAACCTGGCGCTGACCAACGGCGCGCCGTCTAAGATGTCCGAGCTGCTTGCACTGAATATCTATAATACCTTCTATGGAAGGGCAGGCTGGGAAGGCGTAGGCCAGGCGAAAGCAGTTGTATTCTTTATCATGGTCGGCATTATCGCCATTGTACAGAATAAGCTGACCAGGTCGAAGGAGGTGCAGCAGTAATGGGAGTAAGAAAAGCGAAACACGGTCTCCCGCTGACCATATTTTTTACGATCCTGAGTATTTTATATGTATACCCGATCGTGCTTGTTATCATTAACTCATTTAAGAAAAAAGCGTATATCAGCCGTGTCCCGTTTGAGATCCCGATAGACAATATGTTTGTAGGGCTGGAGAACTACATCCGGGGCATTGAGCAGACAAACCTGATCTCAGCATTCGGCTGGAGCATCTTTATCACAGTGTTCTCCGTGGCGGCGATCGTACTGTTCTGCTCCATGACGGCGTGGTATATCAGCCGTGTGAATACAAAAGGAACAAAGCTGATTTATACACTCTGCCTGTTTGCTATGGTGGTTCCATTCCAGATGGAGATGTATACGCTCTCCAAGATCGCAAACATGCTGAAAATGGGAAATCCCTGGGGAATCATCGTGATCTACCTGGGATTCGGCGCGGGTCTTTCGATCTTTATGTTCACCGGATTTATGAGATCCATCCCGCTGGAGATCGAGGAGGCGGCCATGATCGACGGATGTACTCCGATCCAGACATTTTTCCGGGTGGTAATGCCGATCTCAAAACCGACCTGCGTGACAGTGATTATCCTGCAGGCAATGTGGATCTGGAACGACTATCTCCTCCCGTCCCTGGTGCTCGACCAGAGAAAATATAAGACGATCCCCATGGCAGTTCAGTATTTGAAGGGCGGCTATGGCTCAGTGGATATGGGAGCCATGATGGGTACTCTGGTGATCGCGATTGTGCCGATCATAATTTTCTATCTGTTCTGCCAGAAGTATATCATAGAAGGAGTAGTTGCGGGGGCGGTCAAAGGGTAAAGTACAGCTATTTAGTGCACTAACATTTTACGTTGGATCACGTCCGGAAGACGGGCGGGATGTTTGGATAAACGTATTCTGTGACAAGGGGACAGACGTTCGATGTTCCGTTCCAGAATCCGGAAA
>JAHZHF010000289.1 GCA_019420405.1 Clostridiales bacterium | reverse complement strand
TTCCCAGATTCCGGAACGGAATATCGAACGGCTGTCTCCCTTTCACAGAATACGTTTATCTAAGCATTCCGCCCTGCTTCCGGATATTTCTGGAATAAAGTGTTAGTGAACTAAATAGCTGATTTTGCTGCATTTTCCATCCCCGCAAGTTTTGCTTTTTTGTATTCCTTATAGTTCCCGGCCTCGATCGCCTCCCGTATCTCCTCCATCATTGTATTGTAGAAATACAGATTGTGGAGAACGCACAGACGCATTCCCAGCATTTCTTTTGCTTTAAGAAGGTGACGGATATAAGCCCTGCTGTAACTTCTGCAGGCCGGACATCCGCAGCCTTCCTCAATCGGTCTCTCATCAAGCTCGTATTTTGCGTTAAACAGATTCATCTTCCCATGATTTGTATACACGTGGCCATGCCGCCCGTTTCTCGTAGGATATACGCAGTCAAAGAAATCCACCCCGCGATCCACCGCTTCCAGAATATTAGCCGGCGTCCCCACGCCCATCAGATAGGTTGGCTTGTTTCCCGGGAGATAAGGCACAACCGCATCCAGCATCCGGTACATATCCTCGTGGCTCTCCCCGACTGCCAGACCACCTACGGCATATCCATCCAGGTCAAGCTCTGAAATCTGCTGTGCATGAGCAATGCGGATATCCTCATAGATCCCCCCCTGATTAATCCCAAAGAGCATCTGGTCCGGATTGATCGTATCCGGCAGAGAATTCAGCCGCTCCATCTCAGCTTTGCAGCGTTTCAGCCACCTCGTAGTTCTCTCCACGGAATTTGCAATATACTTTCTGTCAGCCACACTGGACGGGCACTCATCGAAAGCCATAGCGATCGTGGATGCCAGATTTGACTGGATCTGCATGCTTTCTTCCGGCCCCATAAAGATCTTTCTTCCGTCCACATGAGAGTGGAAATGAACTCCCTCCTCCTTTATCTTCCGCAGGGATGCCAGGGAAAACACCTGGAATCCGCCGGAATCAGTGAGGATCGGCCTGTCCCAGTTCATAAACTTTTGAAGACCGCCCAGTTTCTTTACTATCTCGTCCCCCGGCCTTACGTGGAGGTGATATGTGTTCGACAGCTCCACCTGCGTCTTGATCTGCCTTAAATCGTCTGTGGATACAGCACCCTTGATCGCGGCCGCCGTTCCCACATTCATAAACACAGGCGTTTCGACCGTCCCATGGACCGTATGAAAACGCCCACGTTTCGCTCTGCCGTCTTTTTTCAACAGTTCATACATAAATGTAACCTCTTGTCTCCTTAATTAATAAAACATTTTTGTCAATAGTGAATCACAACCGGCGTGCCCGCACTCAGCATATTGAACAGATTTCCGGCCTGGTCAAGAGGCATGTTCACACAGCCGTGAGATCCCAGCGTCTGGTAAAGATTACCGCCGAATCCCGGCTGCCATGTTGCGTCATGGAACCCGTGTCCCTGCCACGTAAACGGCATCCAGTATGCCACAGGAGTCTCATAGATCGGTTTTCCCGTGTCCGGATCTGTCTCTCCTTTCAGAGTGGCATTTCGCTCCGTATAAAGGATGTAATACACCCCCGCAGGTGTCTGCCTGTCTGCGGTAGGAAGTCCTGTCACGACATCAGTCTCAAGCGCAACACTGCCGTTCACGATATACCACATATGCTGTGTGGAAAGATCCACTTCAAGATATGTAGTTCCCCAGTCCTGTGCAGAATGGGACGCAGCGGTCTGTGCGTAGGCCGGCTCTCTTGTCACAACTTCTCCGTTTTTGATGCTGTTGATCAAGTTCTGTGTCTCCGTATCCTCATCAATCGACCAGCCGTATGTGCCGCCCGATACTTCTGCATTCTTTCCGGTCGGAGTTGTAATCGTCCTTGTGGTTCCCACAGTATCGTAAGTACTTCCAAACTCTCTCATCCACTCACGAACTGCATCTTCATTAAACGTCACCTGCATATTGTCGTCATAGGAAAGCCAGGTGGAGATCAGCGTCTTATCTACCACAACATTTTCCGTCATAGTGTAAGTCACGCTTGCCTTGCAGTACTCATTCATCGTGTCGCACGCCGCCTGTACCTCCGGAGAATCCGAAGTGTACTTCGGCAGCTTATAACACTCTTCCTCCAGAAGATCAAGAGATGGTTCAAACTCGGTAACTGCCTTTGTTATCTTCTCTGACAGCACGTCCATGTCCACCGCAGTTCCGTAGACCTCCGGTTCCACTACGAATGAATTCCCGTCAAACTTCGGGTATGCGGAAACCGGCTCTGTCTGCTCGTTCGTCACTGCCTGGATCGTCTGTATCTTTTCGTCCAGAGCCGCCTGATCGTAATTCACACTGACGGTCACATCTGTGGAAGACCGCGAAAAGAAAGATTTCACCCAGAGCAATGGATTCTGGGCTTTCAGCGCGTCTTCAATCTCGGAGCTCTCCTCATATTCAAGAGATATTTCAGAGCCGTCGATCACATCCGTCGCATTATCCATCTCGATCAGGGTCAGCTGATAGTCCTGAACCTGCTCCTTAAAATAAGCTTCCACATCCTCCACGGTTTTCCCCGAGAAGTCTTTTCCGTTAATCGTCGTGTTAATATAAAAATGGCCAATAAAAAATGCGGAAATTCCAAGATAAATTACCAGCAGTCCGCCCACAATGCTTCCTGCAATAATCCATGGTTTTTTCCCCATGGCCTTAACACCTCTTTTTTTCCTTCTTCTTCTGCGCATCCTGGCTTTCCTTCCCCGGACTGTATCTTCCTCATCAGAGAATTCTTCCTCAAGATCCTCTTCGGTCTCCTCCCCCTCAGGATCCGCACTCTCGTATTCTTCATCCATCTCTTCTATTTCTTCAATTTCTTCTTCCATTTCTTCCGAGACTTCCGCTTCATCAAATTCTGTCTCTTCAACTTCCGTCTCCATCTGTTCTTCGTCTGAAATATCTATATTTTTCTGATGTATAAACAGCTCGTCTTTTTCGGTCTTTCTGCTCATCAGTCTGTCATCTCTCCCTTTTTTACACTACTCGGCAACATTATAGTACGAAAAGAATAAAAAGTACAGATAATATTGCTTTCTTAAAAGAAAATTAAATAACTGTTCCGCTATTTAGTTCAATAACTCCCCCCATGAAAAACGTCCGAAAACAGGGACGATTCCCAAACGTATTCTGCGGGGATGGAGGACGGCTCCG
>JAHZHF010000288.1 GCA_019420405.1 Clostridiales bacterium | reverse complement strand
TCTCTTCGGCCTGTTAGATTTTCCGGATTCCGGAACGGAATATCGAACGGCTGTCCCCTTTTCACAGAATACGTATTGTCAAAACTTCGCTCCGATTCCGGCCGTATATAACAGAAAGTGTTAGTGCACTAAATAGCTGCCATTTAATTGACTATTTTTGTTCTGAGTGATAGTATTCAGTCAAAGCCCTGCTTAACGCAGCGGGTAATTATCCGGAAATGGAGGAAATCAGATGTCAGAAATAAGAAAACATTTCGTATTTCATGGCCGCGTTCAGGGAGTGGGATTTCGCTACACGGCGAAATATCTGGCTCAGTCGCTGGAACTGACAGGATGGGTGAGAAATGAATATGACGGAACGGTCACGATGGAAGTGCAGGGAAGAGAAGCCCTGATTAATAAACTTCTGGTAGGGCTGAACAATGACCGGTTTATTACGGTAGACTGGATCGACGCTGAGGAGATTCCGCTGGAGGAAGAGAGAAGCTTTCGTGTAAGATGAAATCTATATGTTTGTGTGAATAAAAGGAGGATGTGACGTTATGAAATTAGGCTTTATAGGAACAGGCAATATGGCTGGCGCAATCATGGGAGGTATCATTAAAAACAAGATTTTCCATCCCGGGGAAATCATCGGCTCGGATATCTCGGAAGCGGGCAGGGAGAGAGTGAAGGATACATATGGTATTAATGTAACTGCTGACAACTGCAGGACTGCCGCAGAGGCAGAGGTACTGGTTCTCTCTGTGAAACCTCAATTCTATGCAGAGACCATTGCACAGATTAAAAACTGTGTGCGTGGAGATCAGCTGATTATCACTATTGCGCCGGGAAAAACACTTTCCTGGCTGGAGGAACAGTTTGGAAAACCGGTGAAAATCATACGCACGATGCCGAATACTCCGGCACTGGTGGGTGAGGGGATGACGGCGGCCTGCGCCAACGAATATGTGACAGAAGAAGAAAAAACGTATGCGATGAAAATCCTGGGCGCATTTGGAAAAGTGGAGCTTGTTCCGGAACGGCTGATTGATGCTGTGGTAGCGGTAAGCGGAAGTTCGCCGGCCTATGTGTTCATGTTTATAGAGGCTATGGCAGATGCGGCCGTGGCGGAAGGTATGCCGCGTGCGCAGGCGTATCAGTTTGCCGCTCAGGCTGTATACGGAAGCGCGAAGATGGTTCTGGAGACCGGAAAGCATCCGGCGGAGTTAAAAGATATGGTATGCTCTCCGGCAGGTACAACGATTGAGGCGGTCAGAGTACTGGAGAAAGAAGGATTCCGAAGTGCGGTGATGGAAGCGATGAAAGCCTGTGCGGACGTATCACGGAGTTTATAAATATTTGTATGGGAGTGCGAATATGAAGATTCATGGACTTCAAAAACTTACTCTGTTGGATTATCCGGGAAAGGTGGCCTGTACGGTTTTCTTTGCGGGCTGTAATTTCCGATGTCCCTTCTGTCATAATGCATCGCTTGTGACCCATGTTGATCCGGCGCAGGAGATACCAGAAGAGGACGTGATCAGATTCTTAAAACGGCGGGCAGGAATTTTGGACGGGGTCTGTATTTCCGGGGGAGAACCTCTCCTTACGCCGGATCTGGAGCTGTTTATAGAAAAGATACATAAGATGGGGTATCTGGTCAAGCTGGACACGAATGGCAGCAGTGCAGAAAGACTGAAATATTTTGTGAGAAAGGGTCTGGTTGATTATGTCGCAATGGATATAAAGAACGCTCCGCAGAAATACGGAATGACAGTCGGGATTGACGGATATGATCTGGGAAATATCAGGGAAAGTGTACGGTTTCTTATGTCCGGTACGGTTCCGTATGAGTTTAGGACCACGGTTGTAAGAGAATTTCACAAGCGAGCGGACTTTGCCGAAATCGGAAAATGGCTGGCAGGAGCAGAGCGGTATTATCTTCAAAAATTTGCCGACTCCGGGGACCTGATCTGTCGGGAGATGGGACTGCGGGCTTATACAGATGAGATTATGGAACAGGCGCTTGCCATTGTGAGAGAATATATACCG
The DNA here is from genome assembly GCA_019420405.1 of Clostridiales bacterium. Classification (GTDB taxonomy): domain Bacteria; phylum Bacillota; class Clostridia; order Lachnospirales; family Lachnospiraceae; genus Mediterraneibacter. Next base: position 1,202 of record JAHZHF010000288.1, on the reverse strand, counting down.
AGTGCCCGGATAAGAGGGGCGGATGTGAGCCGGGAAAGCTGAGAAGACCGGCACGGGAACAATGGATGGAGCTGTGAAGAGATAGGAAACGCAAAAATAATTAAAGAAACAAAACACCAATATCTAGTGAGTTTGCGAATTGTTTGAATACCAGATATTGGTGTTTTCTTATTGACATGTCTTTTCCGGGGGTGATAGAATAGAACCAGACGCCGTCGGAAAACAGGCGGCAGGGTGTGCGAATCAAAAAAGATCAGTTCCGGGGGAATCCGAAGCGGGAAAGGGGATTTGAGTATGTATCAGGTAAAGAAAAGAGACGGCAAAATCGCAGAATTTAATCTGGCGAAGATCGGAGAGGCGATTCGGAAAGCGTTTGAAGCTCAGGATAAAAATTATAATCAGGATATTATAGATATGCTGGCTCTGAAGGTGACAGCAGCGTTTGAACCGAAGATTGCTGATGGACTGATCGCTGTGGAGGATATTCAGGACAGCGTTGAATCTGTGTTGATCCAGGCCGGGTATGATGATGTTGCAAAAGGTTATATTCTGTACAGGAAACAGAGGGAGAAGATCCGAAACCTGAACTCCACCCTTCTGGACTATAAAGAGATTGTGGACAGTTATGTAAAGGTGACAGACTGGCGCGTAAAGGAGAATTCCACTGTCACCTATTCTGTCGGAGGGCTGATCCTGAGCAATTCGGGTGCGATTACGGCGAATTACTGGCTGTCGGAGATTTATGATGAGGAGATCGGAAAAGCGCATAAGAATGCTGATATTCATATTCATGATCTGTCCATGCTCACAGGATACTGTGCGGGCTGGTCTTTAAAGCAGCTGATACAAGAAGGATTAGGGGGGATTCCGGGACGTATTACGTCCGCTCCGGCGAAGCATTTAAGCGTGCTCTGCAACCAGATGGTGAATTTCCTCGGTATTATGCAGAATGAGTGGGCGGGAGCTCAGGCGTTCTCCTCCTTCGACACTTATCTTGCCCCGTTCGTAAAGACGGACCACCTGACCTATCCGGAGGTGAAGAAGTGTATAGAATCCTTTATCTACGGTGTAAATATTCCGTCAAGATGGGGAACTCAGGCACCGTTCTCCAACATTACGCTGGACTGGACCGTACCGGATGATTTAAAGAATCTTCCGGCCATCGTGGGTGGAAAAGAGATGGATTTCACCTATGGAGAATG
>JAHZHF010000287.1 GCA_019420405.1 Clostridiales bacterium | reverse complement strand
GCCCCTGTTTTCGGACGTTTTTCATCCGTAAGTTGGTGAACTTTATAGCTGGAAAATTTGAGAATATGATTGATATTCCTCCGGAAAAATGCTTTACTATAATTCGTATAATAAGCAATCTGTGCGATGTGACAAGGAGTTTTTATATGAATATTATCAACATTGAACATATCAGTAAGATCTATGGAGAAAAGGTGATCTACGAGGACGCCTCCTTTGGCGTTCAGCAGGGGGATAAGATCGGGATCGTCGGGATCAACGGAACAGGAAAATCTACGCTGCTTAGGATTGTCGCAGGAGAAGAGCAGCCGGATGAAGGACAGGTTGTGCGCCAGAACGGTTTGAAGATCGCCTATGTACGGCAGAATCCGGATTTCCCGGAAGGGTGTACGGTCCGTTCCTGTGCGCTGGAAGATGCGGAGGAAGCATGGCAGGTGGAGAGCAATCTGATGGAGCTGGGGATTACGGATTTTGACCAGAAGATGGAAGAGCTCTCCGGAGGGCAGAAGAGAAGAGTTGTTCTGGCCCGGACGCTGGCGGAGGAGTTTGATGTACTGCTCCTGGACGAGCCGACAAACCATCTGGATGAAGCGATGATCGGATGGCTGGAGGATTATCTGAGAAATTTGAGGAAGACGGTGCTTATGGTCACGCATGACCGTTATTTCCTTGACCGGGTTACGAACCGGATCCTGGAGATCAGCCACGGAAAGATGTACGGGTATGACTCAGATTACTCCGGATTTCTGGAACTGAAAGCTGCCAGAGAGGAGATGGAACTGGCATCTGAGCGGAAGCGCCAGAGCATTTTGCGGATGGAGCTTGAGTGGGCGAAACGCGGCTGCCGCGCCAGAACCACAAAGCAGCGGGCAAGGCTGGAACGGCTGGAAGCTCTGAAAAACGGGAAAGCTCCACAGGAGGATCAGACGGTGGAGCTCAGTTCGGTTGAGACAAGGATGGGGAAGAAAACCATCGAGCTTCATCACGTGAGCAAGAGTTACGGGGAGAAGAAGATCCTGGAGGACTACAGCTATATTGTACTTAAGAATCAGAGACTTGGAATCATCGGCCCCAATGGGTGCGGAAAGACCACTCTGATGAAGATGCTGGCTGGAATCGAGAAGCCGGATTCCGGGGATATCGAAGTGGGAGAGACGATAAAGATCGGGTATTTCGCGCAGGAAGAAAAGGAGATGGATGATTCCTGCCGGGTGATTGATTACGTGAAAGATATTGCAGAATATATTACGACTACGGATGGAAAGATCAGCGCGTCAGCGCTTCTGGAACGCTTCCTGTTCACGCCGGATATGCAGTATGCCCCGATCGGGAAACTCTCAGGCGGAGAGAAGCGGCGACTGTACCTGCTCGGTGTGCTGGCGGAAAATGCGAATGTGCTTCTTTTTGACGAGGCGGGCAATGATCTGGATATTCCCACACTTACGATTCTGGAAGACTATCTGAATAATTTCTCCGGGATCGTGATTACCGTATCTCATGACCGCTATTTCCTGGATAATGTGGCAGACCGGATACTGGAGCTGGACGGAAACGGTCATGTGAGACAGTATGAAGGGGGATATACGGATTATCTGGAGGCGAAGAAGCGGGAGAACGAAAGCCAGAGCCAGACTGCGGGAACATCGGCCGTGACGCAGAGTACAGCGGCGTCAGATGCGCCGGGAAGTGAAGGAAACAGTACGAAGGACTGGAAACAGAAACAGCCACGGAAGCTGAAATTCACCTATAAGGAACAGAGAGAATATGAGACCATCGACGATGATATTGCTGCGCTGGAGAATAAGCTGGAGACGATAGAGCGCCAGATAGAGGCAAACGCGACTAACTCTGTGAAGCTCAAAGAGCTTCTGGAAGAACAGGAAGAAGTGCAGGCTAAGCTGGATGAGAAGATGGAGCGGTGGGTGTACTTAAATGATCTGGCAGAGCGGATTGAAAAATGTAACTGATGTATCTTGACAAAGAATCCTACAGTTGGTAATATTATTAAAGACAAAACAGAGTGCAATCGGTTTTCTGAAATAAAAAGGAGAGAACGCAATGAGAAAACAGGTATTTTCCCTGCTTGTGGACAATAATCCCGGAGTGCTGAGCCGGATTTCAGGATTGTTCAGCCGCCGCGGTTACAGCATCGACAGCATCACTGCAGGAATGACGGCAGATCCCAGATTCACGAGGATTACGGTTGTATCATCCGGAGACGAGCTGATTTTAGAGCAGATCGAGAAACAGGTCCGGAAGCTGGAGGACGTTGTAAATATTAAAGTGTTAAAAGACGGGGAGTCCGTTTACCGGGAGTTGATTATGGTAAAGCTGCGTGCGGATGCGTCCCAGCGGGGCGAGATCATTTCAGTTGCAGATATTTTCCGTGCAAAGATCGTAGACGTAGAGGAAGATTCTCTGATCGTGGAACTCACAGGGGCACAGAGCAAACTGGATGCTTTTCTGAACCTTCTGAAAGGGTACGAGATACTGGAGCTTGCGAGAACAGGAATCACAGGTCTTTCAAGAGGAAGCAAGGACGTGGCATATCTTTAATAAAGCGTTAGTAAGAGGTCATAACCTTTCACTATACATACAAGCCGGATGACGTGCCGGCAGATTTCATTTTTTAGGAGGAATGTAAAAATGGCAGCAAAAATTTATTATCAGGAAGACTGTAACCTTTCCCTGCTGGAAGGAAAGACGATCGCTATCATCGGTTATGGAAGCCAGGGACATGCACACGCTCTGAACTTAAAGGAGTCCGGATGCAATGTTATCATCGGTCTTTACGAGGGAAGCCGCTCATGGGATAAGGCAGTGGCACAGGGATTTGAGGTATATACAGCAGCAGAGGCAGCTAAGAAAGCAGATATCATCATGATCCTGATCAATGACGAGAAACAGGCTGCATTATACAAAAACGATATCGAGCCGAATCTGGAAGAGGGCAACATGCTGATGTTCGCTCACGGATTTAATATCCATTTCGGACAGATCGTGCCGCCGGCAAATGTTGACGTTACAATGATTGCTCCGAAGGCTCCGGGACATACAGTAAGAAGCGAGTATCAGGCAGGCAAGGGGACTCCGTGTCTGGTAGCTGTAGAGCAGGACTACACGGGCAAGGCGCTGGACAAGGCACTGGCATACGGACTTGCAATCGGCGGAGCGAGAGCAGGTATCCTTGAGACTACATTCCGTACAGAGACAGAGACAGACCTTTTTGGAGAGCAGGCA
>JAHZHF010000286.1 GCA_019420405.1 Clostridiales bacterium | reverse complement strand
TTAGGGCAGGCGGGGCGCTTGTCTGAGCGTCAGCGAGTTAAGCCCCGGCTGTCCTTGCTTTTAATCCGTATCCGGTACTTTGTAGTTTCCCTTATCCCCTGGAGCGAAGCCCTGAGTCATCCTCCATCCCCGCAGAATACGTCTTGAGAATCGTCCCTGTTTTCGGACGTTTTTCATCCGTAAGTTAGTGAACTTTATAGCTGAACTGTTACTAACTATTGTCTGCCGCTATTTCAGGAGCTTTTCATATGTGAATTTCTTCATCGACTTTCTGAGCAGCACCCATGCCAGCAGCGCGCACAGTACGCTCATCAGCAAAAGAATCCACACGTTCAGAAGCATAACTCCCGTAAACTGTCCCGCCATCAGAAGCACCAGCGGAACGACAAGAAAGACTGCGCTCTGCTGAGATTCTTCCACACTCTGCGCTTTTGCCGAACCTCTTACGATCAGCGTCACAGCGATCAGGACGATGGCCGGTGACAGCAGGAAGAGGATAACCAGCCACCCGGCATCCGGCATTACCGGGCTGCCCATCAGCACAGCCGCCTCAATCTCAAGTACAACCGTCATTGCCGCAAATGAAACCAGCGACACAAACATGCTCAGGAAAAAGGACGCAAGCACTTTCGCCTGAAAGATCTCCCGGACAGACAGCGGGCAGTAGAGCAGTGTCTCCAGCGTATGCTTCTCCTTCTCCCCTACGAAGGAACTTGCCGCCATAATGGAAGCTGTCATAATCGGAATAATCAGGAAAAACATTGGAAAAACGTAGTTAAAAAGCATCCCTGCAATCGAGAGTTCCATACTCCCCTGTCTTTCCGAAACCGGAAGCATCTCCAACATGCGCAGGATATCCGGATCATCCGGTGCAAAGTGGATCGCACACATAAAAATGGACGGAATCACGATCGTCAGTATCAACGGTACAATTAAGAGCGCGGCAAAAAGCCTGCGGTTTGTCGTAATTCCCCGGATATCTTTCCGGATCACAGCCTTCATCGCACCTGTATTCCTCATTTTGACACCTCCTTCTCTCCGGCAGTCAAAGCAAAATAGATCTCCTCCAGACCGGGCTGCTTTGCCTCCACCCGGTATATCTGTCCGCCCTTCCCGGCGATGCTGCGGACGATCGCCGGGATCTCTTCCTCCGAGCGGATGGACGTCTCATATCTCCGCTCCCCGGTCCGGCGGAAAATAGAACCGGGGACCTCCCCAGGCATATCCGCGGCACAGATCTCAAGCGTAATCTCTGAAAATACATCTTCCCGCAGCTCTTCCAGCGTTCCCGAAGCAAGAAGCGCGCCCTCCTCAATCAGCCCGTACCTCGTACAGATCTCCTGAGCGTATCTGAGCTGATGGGTGCAGAGAAAAACTGTAATCCCCTGATCTCTGGCCAGTGAACGGATCATCCGGTTGACATTCTGCGCACTCTCAGGGTCCAGCCCGGAAGTCGGCTCATCCAGAAACAGAACCTGTGGATTATGGATCAGAGCTCTCGCAAGGGAAAGCCGCTGACGCATCCCCGTTGACCAGGAGGAGAGTTTCCGTTCTGCCGCCTCTTCAAGCTCCATCCGCCGGAGAAGTTCCTCCGCACGTTTCCTTCCCTCCGGGGCAGAGAAGCCGAACAGCTCCGCATAGAAAATCAGATTTTCAAGTCCTGTCAGACTTTCATACATCCTCGCATGTTCCGTGACAACTCCGGAAAGCGCGTGCACCCGCTCCGGCTCCTGCGCCGGGTTTATCCCAAGCACATGGCATACTCCGCCCGTCGGCGTGAGCATCCCGTTTAAGAGCTTCACCGTCGTCGTTTTCCCGGCGCCGTTCGGTCCCAGAAATCCAAAGACCTCCCCCTGTGCAAGGGAAAGATTCACCTGCCTGACTGCCTCTTTCCCTCCCGGATAAGTTTTTGATAAATCGTTCAGCTCCACAGCTTCCATACTGCTTTTCCTCCGCATTTTTTGTTATTGAATTCTGTTCTTCCCTATTCTTCCCACTTGGTTTCATTTCTTCGGAGCCGTTCTTCCAGCTCCTGAAAACGCACATTTCCGGTGAGTTCTTCAAACGCCGGATTCTCCGTAAGCGACTCTGTCATGCTGCGGCGGATAATCTTCTCATCCCGCGGCGGATAATCTCCCAGCTCAAGCCCCGCGTCAATCCACTCGTCCAGAAGATCAAAGTAGGAATCCCCGCGAAGCCGCATCGGAAAAATATCCCCGGTGGCAATATCCGTATATTTCTCCAGAGCGTCAAGCGCCTTCTCCGGCTCTCCCATGGCCATCCGCCCCTGGGCCATCACGATATATCCCGGCAGAAGTATGCCGGGATGGAGGCCCTCTACGTCAAACGCCGCTGCCACGGCCTGAAACCGGCGGCACGTTTCCTCAAATTTCTCCGGCTCCTCCTGACATACTTCCAGATAAGATCCGAGCAGTGTCAGCAGGGAAATCATTCCTTTGTAAATACCTTTCTGATAGATCTTCACCGCCTCCCGGCTGTTTCCCTTGAGCTTCCAGGCAGACGCCAGAAGCGGTTCGTGGGGCCCGATATCCGAACCCTCTTCTCTGACGAGCTCCAGCGCCTCATCGGGACGGTTCAAAACGATCAGGCAGTACGCCTCCATATAGACCGCTTCTTTCCCAAGTGACAGGATATCTGTTCCCTCTTTCACTCGGCGGAATATCCCCATCGCCTCCTCAACCACTTTCCCCATTTTCTCCTCGTTTCCGGCCAACATGCAGTGATTGACCAGAAGGGTTCCGATCTGAAAAAGAAGCGGATAACATGAGCTGTATTTCCTGGCGTATTTCCGGCAGTGCTCCAGCACTTCTTCAAAAGGAGTCTCCGTAAACTCCCGTGAAAGCATACGGTAAGTCCTGCGTATTTCCTCTTTCGTCATCTGCGGCTCATAGCCGATCAGCTCATCAATACTGATATCAAAATAGGATGCAATCCGCGGCAGCATCAGAATGTCCGGATACGCCGTTTCCGTCTCCCACTTAGAGACAGCCGCCTTTGACACGCCCAGGAACTCTGCAAGCTCATCCTGAGTAATGCCTCTTCTCCGGCGGTTTTCGTTCAGAATGCGGCCCAGATGGATCTCTTTCATCGTACATCACCTCTTCAAAACGTATTTTACGCGATTCCTGCGGGGATTACAATGGAAGAGCATGAAACTTTGGAGGGCAAAAATCAACCAGACGGAAACATTTCACCGGGTTATTCAACACAGCCATTTAGTTCACTAACTCCCACATGAAAAACATCCGAAAACAGGGACGATTCCCAA
>JAHZHF010000285.1 GCA_019420405.1 Clostridiales bacterium | reverse complement strand
TTCGCTCCACTTCCGGACGCATTTTGACAGAAAACGTTATTGGACTAAATAGCTGGAGATTTTCATTACTTGAAAATTTCCAGATCTGATGCTATAGTATCAAATGGACTGTTCTGCCCACGCGGCAGGGCGCAGACGAATATGTCCGGCAGATGTGCGGAAATACGGTCCGGGGAAGTTTCCCGGAAGCGGAACACCGCGGCAGTGCCGGAGCAGAAGGAGAATGGTAAATGGCAGGTAAGAATACATATGATGCTGGAAGCATTTCTGTGTTGGAAGGCCTGGAGGCGGTCAGGAAGCGCCCGGGAATGTATATCGGAAGTGTTTCCACCAAGGGTCTGAATCACCTGGTTTATGAGATGGTGGACAACTCTGTGGATGAGCATCTGGCGGGATACTGTTCGGAAATCCACGTTACGCTGGAGAAAGACGGATCAGCAACCGTTTCAGATAATGGCCGTGGAGTTCCGGTGGATATGCACCAGAAGGGCGTGTCAGCGGCCCGCCTTGTGTATACAACTCTTCATGCGGGCGGAAAGTTCGACGACTCTGTGTATAAGACAAGCGGCGGACTTCACGGCGTCGGCTCTTCGGTTGTGAATGCGCTCTCGGCTTATATGGATGTGAAGATCAGCAGGGACGGGTATATTCATCACGACCGGTATGAGAGAGGAATTCCCGTGATTGAGCTGGAGGACGGCCTGCTGCCGAAGATCGGAAAGACGAGAAAAACGGGGACAACAGTGAATTTTCTTCCGGATGATACGATTTTTGAGAAGACCTGGTTTAGATCTGAGGAGATCAAGAGCAGGCTTCATGAGACGGCCTATCTGAATCCGGAGCTTACGATTATCTTTGATGACAAGCGTCTGGATACACCGGAACATGAAGTGTATCACGAGCCGGACGGAATCCTGGGGTATATCCGCGACTTAAATAAGAAGAAAGAAGCACTCCATGAGCCTGTCTATTTCAAAGGAGAGGCAGACGGCATAGAGGTGGAGGGAGCTCTGCAGTATGTGAACGAATTCCATGAAAATGTACTTGGCTTCTGTAATAATATCTACAATGCAGAGGGCGGTACGCATCTGACCGGATTTAAGACCACGTTTACAACGGTCATGAACCAGTATGCGAGAGAGCTTGGTATCTTAAAGGAAAAGGACGCCAATTTCACCGGCGCGGATATCCGGAACGGCATGACTGCCATTATCTCTATCAAGCATCCGGATCCCAGGTTTGAGGGACAGACGAAGACGAAGCTGGATAATCCGGACGCGTCAAAAGCGGTGAGCAAAGTGACGGGAGAGGAGATTGTCCGCTTTTTTGACCGGAACCTGGATACATTGAAGACGGTTCTCTCCAGTGCGGAGAAGGCGGCGAAGATTCGGAAGACCGAGGAGAAGGCGAAGACCAATCTTCTGACCAAACAGAAATATTCCTTTGACAGCAACGGAAAGCTGGCTAACTGTGAGAGCCGTGATCCGAAGAAATGTGAGATCTTTATCGTGGAGGGAGATTCCGCGGGGGGCTCGGCGAAGACAGCAAGAGACAGGAACTTCCAGGCGATCCTTCCGATCCGTGGTAAGATCCTGAATGTGGAGAAGGCAAGCATCGACAAGATCCTTGCCAACGCAGAGATCAAAACGATGATCAATGCTTTCGGCTGTGGATTTTCGGAAGGCTACGGCAATGATTTTGACATTACGAAATTAAAATATGACAAGATCATTATTATGGCGGATGCGGATGTGGACGGAGCGCATATTTCCACGCTGCTGCTCACGCTGTTTTACAGGTTTATGCCGGAGCTGATCTACGAGGGGCACGTATACATTGCCATGCCGCCTCTGTATAAGGCAATGCCGAAGAATGGCGAGGAGGAGTATCTCTACGACGACAAGGCGCTGGAGAAATACCGCAAGACCCATTCCGGTCCATTTACGCTCCAGAGATACAAAGGTCTGGGTGAGATGGACGCGGAGCAGCTCTGGGAGACAACGCTGGATCCTGAGCGGAGGCTGTTGAAGCTGGTTGAGATCGAGGATGCAAGAATGGCGTCCAGCGTGACAGAGATGCTCATGGGGACGGAAGTGCCGCCCAGGCGTGCATTTATCTACGAGAATGCCACAGAGGCCGAGCTGGATATCTGACGCGGCGGTACAGCGCGGTACGATAAAGGAGACAGAACATGAACAGTGAATCACAGATCATAAGGACAGAATATTCGGACCTTATGAAGAAATCATATATTGATTATGCAATGAGCGTAATCATCGCCCGTGCGCTTCCTGACGTGCGGGACGGGTTAAAGCCGGTGCAGCGGCGGACGCTCTACGACATGTATGAGCTTGGCATCCGCTACGACAGGCCGTACAGAAAATGCGCCCGTATCGTGGGAGACACCATGGGTAAATATCATCCCCACGGCGACAGCTCGATTTACGAGGCTCTGGTGGTTATGGCTCAGGATTTCAAGAAGGGGCAGGTGCTTGTGGACGGCCACGGCAACTTCGGTTCCATCGAGGGCGACGGGGCGGCGGCCATGCGGTATACCGAGGCAAGGCTTACGAAATTTACTCAGGACGTGTGCCTTGCGGACCTGGATAAAAACGTCATTGATTTCGGCCCGAACTTCGACGAGACGGAGAAGGAGCCGCTGGTGCTCCCGATGCGCGCGCCGAATCTTCTCATAAACGGCGCGGAGGGAATTGCGGTCGGTATGGCTACCAGCATTCCAACGCACAACCTGGGAGAAGTGGTTGACGCGGTGAAGGCATACATGAAAAATGACGCCATCAGTACAAAGCAGCTCATGAAGTATATCAAGGGGCCGGACTTCCCTACCGGGGGAATCGTCGTCAATAAGGACGACCTCCTGAATATCTATGAGACAGGGCAGGGAAAGATCAAGATCCGCGGCAAAGTGGAAGTGGAGGAACTCAAAGGCGGAAAGAAACAGCTCGTAATCAGTGAGATCCCCTACACCATGATCGGTTCGGGAATCGCCAAGTTTTTAAACGACGTGGCGAATCTGGTGGAGACGAAGAAAACGACGGATATTGTAGATATATCAAACCAGTCCTCCAAAGAGGGAATCCGCATTGTCCTTGAACTCAAAAAGGGCGCTGACGCGGAGAACTTGAAGAACATGCTCTATAAGAAGACCCGTCTGGAGGATACATTCGGCGTCAACATGCTGGCAGTGGCGGACGGACGCCCGGAGACGCTGGGACTTAAGAAGATCATCGAACACCACGTAGATTTCCAGTTCGAGCTTGCGACGAGAAAATATACGACCCTTCTCAAAAAAGAACAGGAAAAGAGCGAAGTCCAGGAGGGACTGATCAAAGCCTGCGAC
>JAHZHF010000284.1 GCA_019420405.1 Clostridiales bacterium | reverse complement strand
TATCCGGTACTTTGTAGTTTTCCTTATTCCCTGGAGCGAAGCCCTGAGTCATCCTTCATCCCCGCAGAATACGTTTAAGAACCTTCCCTGTTTTTAGGAAAAATCCTGTTGCATGATGAAAGATGGTATGTTATTTTGACTACACTAAACCGGATCAAAGTATTCGTTTTGTGATACGGAGTCCGGAAACCAGTATACGGCTCTGTTGGAGCTCTATATACTGGAGCGTGGAAAGCTGCCGCCGGAAGAGATTGCGGGCTTTCTGGATATTGATGTGGATGAGGTCATTGTGTTGGCTGAGGAGTGAAAAGACACAGAAAATATAGACGAGAAAAACAGAAGAAAAATCTGAAATGTGATCTGTTTTTAATAATTTAGAAACAAAAGAGAAATATTATGGAAACATAAAGCTTGTTATACTATACTCGGACTGAATTATAGTTTCAAGAGTCAGGAAGATTGGAAAAAGCAGAAAACGGAGGAATAAGACGATGATACATATCCTTGTTGTGGAGGATGACGAAAGGCTGAACCGGATCGTATGCACGTACTTAAATGACAGCGGCTTTCAGGCAAAGGGATGCTTAAGCGCCGGGGAAGCTTACGATGAGATGTACAGCCAGCTTTATGACCTGATTATTTCAGACATTATGATGCCGGAGATTGACGAATTTGAGTTTGCACGTACAGTCCGGAAGGTAAATAAGAGGATTCCCATTCTTTTTATGTCCGCCAAGGATGATCTTCCGTCCAAGCAGAAAGGATTCCAGTTGGGAATTGACGATTATATGGTGAAACCGGTTGATCTGGAAGAATTGGTGCTCCGCGTCCGGGCGCTTTTGCGACGGGCGAATATTGAGACGGAACGGAAGATTACAGTGGGGAATCTGGTACTGGACGGAGACGGGATGAGCGCCGAGGTCAATGGCGAGGAGATCAGCCTGACCACACGGGAATTCAACATTATATATAAACTTCTTTCCTATCCGAAGAAGACATTTTCCAGAGCCCAGCTTATGGATGAATTCTGGGATGTGGACAGCGATACAAGCCTGCGGGCGGTGGATGTATATATGACAAAGCTGAGAAATAAGCTGGCGGACTGTGACGGATTCAAACTGGTGACTGTGCGCGGGCTGGGATATAAGGCGGTGCTTCAATGAACAGAGAGAAAAACGGAGACGGGGAACGCATGATAAAAAACAGTCTCTTTCCCCTGTCGCTTTTTGCGATTTTTCTGGGCGTTTTGTTCCTGATGTCAGGAATTCACGTGGGCCTTGTCGTCCTGATGAATGATCTGGGATGGAGTGAGATTATCCAGACGATTGTCCCTATGCTATACTGGGGTATCGTGGCAGTCGGACTTACACTTTTTACGAGAAAGAAGATAAAGAGTACTTACGAGGAGCCGCTTCACCGGCTGGCAGAAGCGACAAAGCAGGTGTCGGAGGGAGATTTCTCGGTATATGTTCCCACGGTTCATACGGCGGACCGGCTGGACTATCTGGATGTGATGATCCTGGACTTCAATAAGATGGTGGAGGAGCTGGGAAGCGTGGAGACATTGAAGACAGATTTTGTATCCAATGTTTCACATGAGATGAAGACTCCGATTGCTGTTATTAAAAACTATGCACAGCTTATGCAGACCGGGAGCGGGACGGAGGAGGAAAGGCTTGAGTACGCCCGAAACATAGAGGAAGCGGCGGGAAGACTTTCCAGCCTGATCAGCAATATCCTGCGGCTGAATAAGCTGGAGAATCAGCGGATTGATCCGGAGATCGAGCGGTATGACCTGTGCGGACAACTGGAGGAGTGTATCCTGAACTTTGAGGAGCTGTGGGATGAAAAAGAGCTGGAACTGGAAGTGGATATGGACGAGAATGCTGTCATACAGGCGGACAAAAGCCTGATGGAGCTGGTGTGGAACAATCTGCTTTCCAATGCGGCTAAATTTACCGGGCCGGGAGGATGCGTGGCTGTGCGTCAGTCTGTCTCGGAAGAATATGCGGAAGTGGCGGTGACAGATACCGGGTGCGGAATGAGTAAAGAGAGTGTACGTCACATTTTCGACAAGTTCTATCAGGGGGATACATCCCACTCAAAAGAGGGAAACGGACTGGGGCTTGCTCTTGTCCGGCGGATTCTGATTCTGATGAACGGAGAGATATCCGTTGTCAGCGAGGAGGGAAAGGGAAGCACATTTACTGTAAGGATTCCCAAAGCAGATACAGAGCCGGAAAACAGGAGGGGCAGACAACGGGGATCGGAGGAAATAAGCCATGGTGAATAAAGGCAGGAGGCCGGACGGATTCATCGGATACGAGTACAAAGAAATCGTGACGGATTCAGGACAGGCATCCTTTTTGATAGACGGATATGAGAATTTCGGCTGGGAGCTGGATGAGAATATGATGTCGGGAGAACCTGGAAAACACCTGGAAAGGTCTGGGACAGTAAAATCAAGAAAGATAGTGCTGAGGCTGAAACGGGATCGGAAGATTATTAATAAAATGGAGCTCACAAGGCTTCAGCGGAATTTCGAGGCGTGCGTGGAGCAGATCGGACATCTTGAGAGGGAGAAAACCTCACGTCCATCGATTCTCGCGATTACAGTGGGAATCCTGGGGACGGCGTTTATGGCGGGAGCTACCTTTGCAGTGACGGCGGAACCGCCGCTCATTGCCCTTTGTATCGTTCTTGCAGTTCCGGGATTCCTGGGATGGATACTGCCCTATTTCCTGTACCGGGCGGCGGTGAGAAAACAGACGGAGAAGATAGCCCCGCTGATTGAGGGAAAATATGATGAGATATATGAGATCTGCGAGAAAGGCAGCCGGCTTCTTATGCGGGCATAAATCCGGCGCCTGGTGACAGATGGCAGGCGCTGCGGCTTACAGTTGTGTAAGAATCATGGAAATCCGGCCCTGGCGGTAATCGCTCTGATCGCTGTCTTTAATGTCGTAAACAGCATCGCAATGAGCGTCTCGGCAAGAATGAACGAATACGGGGCCATGCGGGCGATCGGGATGAGCACGGGCCAGATGGTGCGCATGGTCGCAGCAGAAACGGCGTCCTATATATTCTGGGGAATTGCGTCGGGATGTTCGGTGGGACTGGTGCTAAATTATAAGATCTATGATCTGCTCGTCACCTCAAAATGGGGAGATGCGTGGCGCTTCCCGGGCGTGGAGACGGCGGTGATCCTGATCATCATGATCCTTGCGGCGGCGGTGTCAGTGCGGGGACCGTCAAAACGGATTCACGAGATGTCCATTGTGGATACGATCAGTGCATTGTAGTATTTCTATGTCTAAAACGTAACAGTTCAGCCCGCGCCATTCGTAAAACCGCACTTCGTGCTTATTGCGGCTG
>JAHZHF010000283.1 GCA_019420405.1 Clostridiales bacterium | reverse complement strand
GTTATAAATTATTTTTATTTCGCTGCGTTAAAGTACCGTATTCTTGAAAAGAATGACAGAGAGACAGGCTTAATAAAAGGCGGAAACTATGAGATTTTCCATGCTGCTTCATCAATAGAAAAATATATATTTTTTGTGACAGTGCTGCTGACTGAAAATAAGTTCCTGGAGTATGAAATGGAACTTAAAACGCAGATGTGGCAGCTGATGTCCTGGGTGGAAAGAGCCCGCCCGGCTGTGGGGAAAATCTATCAGCTTCCTGCCAGAACTGTGCCCGGATATGAAGGCAGCCGTCCGGTGCTTATATCATATCTGGAGGAACTTGGGATCATAACTATAATCCAGGCAGCGGCGTATAAAAAATGGGAAGAGGTACTGCATTGGAAGATAGAAATACAGCCCTTATATGAACTCTTTTATGACATGTATAATCAGATTCACAATAAGTATGAACAAATTTATGACGAAGGTGTTCTGAACTTCTTTTTCGAAGCTTATCTGGAAGAAAAATTTCCCGGGAACCGGACCGGGAATATTGAGAAAATGTTTGAGGAACATAAGGCAGACTACTCGGAGTTAAAAGTAGAACTGGAGATCAGAGTCAGGTATGGCGACTGCATTAGAATTGTCTGTATGAATCTGTCAGATACATTATATGACCTTCACAGGACGATACAATCAGTATTTGAGTTCGATGACGATCATCTATATGAGTTCTATGTGGGACAGGGGATGCTTAAGGAAACCTATGCGCCGGAAGGGGCGGCGAATTCCGGGGAGGAGATTCCGGTGGAAGAAACCGCGCTGGGAGATCTGGGGATGAAAAAGGGGATGAAGTTCTCCTATCTGTTTGACTTCGGCGATATGTGGTGGTTTGATATAAAGGTGCTGGGAATAGGGGGAGGAAGCGTAGACAGCCCGCAGCTGGTCAAGGCGGTGAATCCCGCGCCGCAGCAGTATCCGGACTGGGAATGAGAACCGGGAATAAAAAATTAAGCCCGCGGTATCGTGTAAGCGTACCGCGGGCTTAATTGTTGCTTTTACTCTGCCTTTTTCTTCACAAGTTCTTTCCCGGATGTCACAACAATTGTAACTCCAAGGATCATCAGCAGCACTGCGACGATCAGCTGGAGTCCCTCTACCATGAATACGCCTGTTCCGGCGGAGAATGCGCCAACCAGTGAGATGAATCTCTGAACCAGTGCTGTAAATGTTACGATCAGCATGATCACGAACGGCGGGACCAGAGTTTTAAGCTCGCGGCCTGTCACTTTCAGGAATACGCACAGTGTGATCAGCACGAGCGCGCTCAGAAGCTGGTTTGCGCTTCCGAACAGAGGCCAGATGTTAGAGTAGCCGACCTGTGTCAGGATATAACCGAATACGAGTGTGATGATCGTAGCAAAATATTTATTGCACAGCACTTTTCTCCAGCCCTCGGCGTGATCCATATCATCTACGCTGAACAGCTCCTGGAATGACATACGGCCGATACGTGCCACAGAGTCCAGTGTGGTGAAGGCCAGGGCGGATACACACATAGTCATAAAGCTCTGCGCTACATAAACCGGGATGCCGAACATCTCAAGGAATCCCGCAACTCCTGATGAGAAGATCTGGAAAGGCGTCCCCACTGCGGCTGTTCCGTCTGTACCTGCAGCAGCTCCTGCCACGCAGAGCGCGATGACAGCCAGAAGGCTTTCGAGGACCATTGCGCCGTAACCGACTT
The DNA here is from genome assembly GCA_019420405.1 of Clostridiales bacterium. Taxonomy (GTDB): domain Bacteria; phylum Bacillota; class Clostridia; order Lachnospirales; family Lachnospiraceae; genus Mediterraneibacter. The sequence goes on along the minus strand of JAHZHF010000283.1, from coordinate 1,659 downwards.
TGAGCATATCTTTCTCATTTGAGATCGTCTTGGATGAAGTACCGGAAGAAACCAGGCTGTGGAATCCGGATACCGCGCCGCATGCAACCGTTACGAACAGGATCGGGAAAAGCGTTCCAAGGCTCTCGTTCTCAAATCCGGTAAATGCCGGAAGATTCATAGTGGGATGCGCAAAGATCAGTCCCAGCACTGCCCCGGCGATCATTCCGACAAACATAAATGTGGACATAAAGTCTCTGGGCTGCATCACAAACCACATCGGAAGTACAGCCGCCAGGAAAATATAGGCAAATGCAACGTATACCCACATATCCTTACCCAGGAGTACCGGGAAATTCATACCAAATACAAATGCCAGGACAGTGCAGACCAGTCCGAAAACAACTTCTTTCCATCCGGTAAGCTTCACTTTGTGCTGGATTACGCCAAATACTACTGCGAACAGGATAAAGAACAGGGAAATACTTCCCGCCGCTCCGTTTACCTGAGCATTTTCGGCAAGGGCCCGGACGCCGTCCGTTACTGTGTACGCGTTAAAGGTATCTGCCACCATGTCGGCAAATGCGGCGATAACAATCAGGCAGAACAGCCAGCAGAAGCCGAGGAACAGCTTCCTGCCTGTTCTTCCGATGTACTTTTCAATGAGAAGCCCCATGGATTTTCCGTCATTCTTTACGCTGGCATACAGCGCTCCGAAGTCAGTCACAGCTCCGAAGAAAATACCTCCCAGTACAATCCAAAGAAGAACCGGCAGCCATCCGAATGCAGCCGCCTGGATCGCGCCTGTGACAGGGCCGGCTCCCGCGATGGAAGAAAACTGATGGGCAAATACAGTCCATCCGTCTGTAGGCACATAGTCCTGTCCGTCGTTATGTATAACGGCGGGGGTTTTGGCACTGGAGTCTATTCCCCATTTTTTCGCCAGCCAGCGGCCGTACAAAGCATAGGCGGCTATGAGGCATACAGCGGCGATCAATACGATTACAAGTGTGTTCATAATGCTTCACTCTCCTTTTGATTTTTTAAAACAGCAGTTTGCAGAATGCATGCCTGTTCAGACATGGCCGGATAAAAGCCAGACCTTGGAAAAAACTTCTGCTGCGCAGCTTTTCCGCAAAATAAAAATCGCCTTCTGGCAGATATGCTCTGTCAGAAGACGAAGTAAATTTCTCCGCGTTACCACTTCTGTTACCGGGAAACCCGGTCTCTCCATCCTGTCGTCTGGCACACCATTTCTTCTTCAAAAGTGTCTGCCGGATTAACAGGTTTCCTTATAACGGAGGAATTCCGGTCCGGGTTACTGCTGAATAGTTTCACCCTGACTGCTCGCAGGTGATGGCTGTCCTGATCATGCTGTTCCCTCACACCGTCCGGGAACTCTCTGAAAACATATCCGTCAGGAAAGTCCTGTCCTGTTCTTTGCATTGGCTTTTTTTAATCCGCTTTTTATTATAGCGCATGATTTTAGGATGTCAAGAGAAAAATAGAGTGCAATCTGTTTTTGCGTAATAGTTTAGCTATAAAGTTCACTAACTTACCTGTGTGAAACGTCCGAAAACAGATGCCTTGCAGAGACGTATTCTGCGGGGATGGAGGACGGCTCCTGGCTTCGCTCCAGGGAATAAGGGAAACTACAAAGTACCGGATACGGATTAAAGG
>JAHZHF010000282.1 GCA_019420405.1 Clostridiales bacterium | reverse complement strand
ATCGGACTGAATGATAAGGCGGAGCTTAAAGGCTCTATGCTGGAAGATGAAGGCGCTTACGGCACCTGTCATTTCGGGTTTGGCCACAATGCGGATCAGGGCGGACTGAATAATGCTGATGTACATATCGACGGTGTATTCCGGAACGCAGATGTGGAGATCGACGGCAGGAAAATCATAGAAAAGGGAAGGTGTATCGTATGAAGAAAAATATTATGCTGATGGCGGGACCGACGGCGGTCCCGGAAAGAGAGATCAAGGCGATGGACCGCCAGGTTCCGTTCCACCGCTCCAAAGAATTCGAAGATATTGCGAAAGAGCTGAACGAGAATTTAAAGAAAGTATTTAAGACAAAAGAAGAAGTCATGGTGCTGACCGGATCAGGTACGGCGGCCATGGAAGCGGCGGTTCAGAACTGTTTCTCCGCGGGAGATGAAGTGATCGTTGCGGTGCTGGGAGTATTCAGCGCCAGGATGGCGTCCATGGCGGAAGCCTACGGTCTGAACGTGAAGCGGATCACCAAGCCCAACGGAGAAATCGTCACTGTGGATGAAGTGATGGCTCAAATGACGGAGAACACCAAGGGCGTGTTTATCGTGCACAACGAGAGTGCGACAGGTGTCACCTGCGATATTCAGGCGTTCGGAGAAGTGTTAAAAGACACTGGGGCCCTTCTTGTGGTCGATACTGTGAGCGGAATCGGTGCTCTGGAATTTGCCTTTGACGACTGGCATGTGGACGTGGCTTTTGCAAGTTCACAGAAAGCTCTGATGGGCGCTCCGGGAACAGCCGTAATCTGCTTAAGCCAGAAAGCATGGAAGGCGGTGGAGACTTCTACTCTGCCGAAGTTCTATCTGGATCTCAAGCTGGCGAAAGAGTTCGGGGAGAAGGGGCAGCATCCGTGGACTCCGGCGATCTATTCCATCATCGGGCTGAACGAGAGTGTGAAGATGATCGTGGAGGAAGGCATTGACAACGTGGTGAAGCGCAACGAGAAGCTTTCCAAAATGGTGGTGGAAGGAATGGCAAAACTGGGACTTCACCAGTTCGCGAAAGATCCTTCCTATGCGTCGAAGTCAGTGAATACCTTCGCCTATGACAAGAGCCCGCAGTTCGTGGCGAAGCTCGCGGAAGAGTATGGCGTACAGATCTATAACGGACAGGCGGATCTGTATGACACGACGTTCCGCGTGGGAACTATGGGCTATGTGTGCGAGACCGATATCGCGGCATTTCTCTATGCTGCGGAACAGGTAATCAATGAACTGGAACAGGGGGCGGACAAATAATGGCAGATTATATTACAGAAAAATTTGCAAAGCTGGGCGTAGATAATGCGCCCGGACAGGAAGTGAGACAGAAAACGGACAATCTGGATATGGTGGGAGATAAGATTGAGGGAGCTCCCGTTGACTTCTCGCACGGGGATGTAGACGCATTCGAGCCGGTCCCGGGATCTTTCCAGGCATTTGAAGAAGGATTCAAAGTGGGCGGAGCGCAGGCGTATACAGAATACAGGGGAAAAGGCTTTATCCGTGAGCAGCTTGCACAGGATCTGGCGGCGTTTACCGGAGCTCCTGTCTCCGCTTCCGACGGGCTGATCCTTACACCGGGAACTCAGGGTGCGCTGTTCCTGGCGATGGGATCTATGATCGGACGGGGAGACAAGGTTGCGATTGTTGAGCCGGATTATTTTGCTAACAGGAAGCTGGTGGAGTTCTTTGACGGAGAGCTGGTACCGGTTCAGATGCATTATATGAAGACAAAGGACGGCGCGGGACTGGATCTGGATCAGCTGGAGCAGGTGTTTAAGGATGGGGTGAAGCTCTTTGAGTTCTCCAACCCGAACAATCCGGTGGGTGCGCTCTACAGTCATGACGAGATCTGCCAGATCGCGAAGCTGGCGGAGAAATACGGAGCGTCCGTCATCGTGGATGAGCTCTACTCCCGTCAGATCTTCGACGGCCGTGACTATACCCATTTAAGAGCCCAGAATCTGATGGATCCGGACAACCTGATCACGATTATCGGACCGTCCAAGACGGAGTCCTTAAGCGGTTACCGCCTGGGCGCGGCGTTCGGTTCCCCGAAGGTGATCGCGCGCATGGAGAAGCTGCAGGCTATCGTATCCCTGCGCTGCGCGGGATACAATCAGGCAGTATTCAAGACCTGGTTCCATGAGCCGGAAGGCTGGATGAAGGAGCGCGTGGCGGCTCACCAGGCGATCCGCGACGATCTGATCGCGCTGTTTGGCGGTACGGAAGGGATCGAAGTAAGGCCGACAGAGGGCGGAAGCTATATCTTCCCGCGAGTGGAAGGGCTAAAGAGGAGTATTCAGGATTTTACGAAGATCCTGCGTCTGCAGGCAGGCGTGACGGTAACACCAGGAACAGAATTCGGCCCGCAGTTTACAGACTGCTTCCGTCTGAATTTCTCCCAGGACCCGAAGAAAGCCCATGATGCGATTGTAAGACTCTTAAAGATTGTGGAGAGGTACAGATAAGATGAAAGTTGGATTTTTAGGGTGCGGGAAGATCGGAAGCGCTATGCTTTCCGCACTTGTAGAAGATGGAACCCACCAGGTGTCTTTCGTCCAGGACCCGTTCATCGAAAAGGAGGGCAGGGCCTATCCCGTCACAGATGAGGCGGATGAGACTCTGCTCGCAGGGACTGATCTGGTGATCGAATCAGCCACGGCGGATGTATTAAAAAAGAACGTTGAAGCAATTTTAAAGCACTGCGATCTGATGATCTTTTCCGTGACAGCGTTTTCGGACGAGGCGTTCTATGCGCAGGCGAAAGAACTGACGGAGAAATACGGGCGGACGATCTGGCTGCCCCACGGTGCGATCCTCGGGCTGGACGGTATTGCGGACGGCCGCGAAGTGATCAAAAGCGTGAGGATCGAGACGACGAAGAATCCGAAGAGCCTGGGACGCACGGATACGGAGCGCACAGTGGTATACGAGGGCAGCACACGTCAGGCATGCCGGGAATATCCGAGGAATGTCAATGTACACGCTGCGGTTGCTCTGGCCGGCCTGGGATTTGACAAGACACAGTCCAGGATCATATCCGACCCGGCGGTGAGCACAAACGCTCACACCATCACAGTGGACGGAGAAGGCATCCACTTCGAGATCGTGGTCAGCAGCCAGGCCGGAGGCGGTGTGACTGGGAAATATACTCCTTATTCCGCAGTGTCCAGTATGTTTAAGGTGCTGGGAGGACGAGGAGAGTTCAGGTTTGTGTGAGCTGTTCAGGTATAACGTTCACTAACTCCCTGGCTAGAAACTTCCGAAATCAGAGAGTGTTTTGAAGACGTATTCTGCGGGAGCGGAGGATATTTCCAGGTTCCGCTCCAGGAAATAGAGAAACTAAAGAAGTCCCGGC
>JAHZHF010000281.1 GCA_019420405.1 Clostridiales bacterium | reverse complement strand
TCAGGGGAATATGATAGGTCTTAAGCATACCGGAGATATTTTCGTAATGCTGTCTTGCCAGCACCTCCGTCGGGGCCATAAGAGCTCCCTGATATCCGTTTAACCCGGCCAGCAGAAGCGCCAGAAAAGCTACCACTGTCTTCCCTGATCCCACGTCTCCCTGAACCAGTCTGGACATTACGTGGGACCCCTGCATATCCCGCCGGATCTCTCCCCAGACTTTCATCTGTGCTCCCGTCAGACTGTAGGGGAGCTCAGAGAGGAACCGGCCGATCTCCGGACGGTCAGGCAGACGGAAGTGATTTTCCGCCCGGTTTTCACTCTCCTTCATCCGGCGCAGTGAAAGGATAAATACAAGAAACTCCTCAAATACGAACCGTTCCCTCGCCTTTGCAAACTGTTCTTTGTTTTCCGGAAAATGCATATTTCTGACAGCTTCCGGATAAGGCATGAAGCCATACTTTTCACTTAACTGACCGGGAAGGATGTCCCTCTTCTCACTCACACAGTCCAGCGCCTGCCTGACCGCCTTCGTCACGGCATTGTTGGTAAGTCCCGCGGTCAACGGGTACACCGGCTGCATAGTATGAAGCTTTTCCTGATATTTTGACGCAGGATAATAGATCTCCGGATGCTCCATCACCAGTCCGTCCCGTTTCCGGACTACCCGTCCGCGGAGAATGAGGATTCCTCCCCGGCTCAGAGTGTTGCGGAGAAAGGGCATCCGGAACCAGATGACTTTCAGTGTCCCCGTCAGATCCTTTAAATACAGTGTCGTCACCTGCAGTTTCCGGTTGGCTGAAACCTGTATACGCCCGAAGACGGTTCCCGATACAGTGCATGTCCTGCCCTCCTGGATCTCCCCTATGGATACCGGGTCCTCATAGATCTCAAATCCTCTCGGATAGTAACGGATCAGATCGCCGACCGTCCGTATTCCAAGTCTGAGAAACATCTGTTCCGTCTTCTCTCCGATTCCCTTAATAGAAGAAATTCTTTCACTTTCACGCATAAATTAAACGCTCCATTTCTGCCAGAACTGATAGAACTGACTTGTGTTTCCGGGCAGGCCAGTATCTGATAAAACGAAAGGCGCTCTTCCTGACGGAAGAACGCCCGGTTCCTCTGATACAAAAGCAGTCAGCAGCTGCCTTCTTTTTTACTCTACAGAAAGCACATAGTAGTAGATCGGCTGTCCGCCCTTGTGGACGTCTACATCCACATCCGGATAGAGTTCCTCTACAGCTTCCGCAAACGCCTCCGCGTCCGCGTCCTGAACATCCTGTCCGTAATACAGGCTGATCAGCTCTGAGTCCTCGTCAACAAGCTGCGCGAGCATCTCTTTCGTCGTCTCCTCAACTGACTGGCCTACAGAAAGGATTCCAGCATCACCGATTCCCATGATGTCACCCTCATGGATCTCCTTGTCGTCAATATGCGTATCGCGTACCGCATAGGTCACCTGTCCGGTCTTGACGCCGCGGATTGCCTCTTCCATGGCCTCGATGTTCGTGTCTGTATCCGCCTCGGGCATGAAACTGATTACCGCAGTAATTCCCTGAGGCACTGTCTTTGTCGGAATCACGATGATATCCTTGTCCTTTGTCAGGGACTGCGCCTGGTTTGCCGCAAGAATAATGTTCTTGTTATTCGGCAGGATAAAGATGTGATCCGCGTTCACCTCGTCGATCGCGGTCAGCATATCGTCCGTACTCGGATTCATGGTCTGTCCGCCCTCGATAATATAGTCAACACCGAGTTCACGGAAGATATCATTCATTCCGTCGCCGATGGACACCGCGATAAATCCGACCGGCTTTCTCGGCTCTTTCTTCTTCGCAGACTCTTTCGCCTGCTGAGCAGCTACCTTTTCCGCATCGCGGATGAGCTTCTCCTGGTGCTCTTCACGCATATTGTCGATCTTCATGCGGGAGAGCTGTCCGAAGGTCAGGGCCTTCTGGATGGCAAGTCCCGGATCGTTCGTATGCACGTGAACCTTTACAATATCGTCGTCCGCCACGCAGACAATTGAATCGCCGATGGACTCAAGATATGCCTTAAATTCCGTCTCTTCTTTGTCTCCGAAGGACTTCTCCAGCATGATAATGAATTCGGTACAGTATCCGAATTTGATATCCGTCTCAGCCTGCTCGCCCGGACGCACCATCTTCGTGCCCGCGCTCGCCTGGATCGCTGTATAGTCCACTTCCTTGCCGAGGAACGCATCGTACGCTCCGTGCAGCACCTCGATCAGTCCCTGGCCGCCTGAGTCAACGACACCCGCTTCCTTTAATACCGGGAGCATCTCCGGAGTCTGCTCAAGCACTTCCTCCGCATACTTTAACACTTCCGGAATAAAGATCTCCAGATCTTCCGTAGTCTCGGCCAGCTCAGCCGCCTTCTGGGAGATGCCCTTTGCAACCGTCAGGATCGTACCTTCCTTCGGCTTCATAACCGCCTTGTAAGCGGTCGCCGTCGCGCGGTCGCATGCCTTGGCAAGCACAATCGCGTCGATCTCGTCATGTTCACGAATCTCCTTTGTAAATCCACGGAGAAGCTGTGAGAGGATGACACCCGAATTTCCTCTGGCTCCTCTCAGGGAACCGGATGATATGGCCTTCGCAATGGATACCATATCCGGATGTTCCAGGGCCTGCACCTCTTTCGCTGCCGACATGATCGTCAGAGTCATATTTGTACCCGTATCTCCGTCCGGGACGGGGAATACGTTCAATTCATTAATGAATTCTTTCTTCGCCTCCAGATTGGCAGCCCCTGCAAGGAACATCTTCTGGAGCATCTCCGTATTTATCGTTTTCACAGCCACGACAAAATCCTCCTTAATCTATCACTCTCACACCTTCGACGAAGATGTTGATCTTTTCTACCGTCATGCCGGTAAACTCTTCCACCTTATATTTCACATTGCTCATAAGGTTGTCAGAAACAGAAAGAATATTCACGCCGTAAGAAACGATGACATGAAAATTCAGAGTAATTTCATTCTCGTCTGAGATCTCTACCTGGATTCCGTGGGTGAGGCTTTCCTTCTTCAAAAGACGCACCAGTCCGTCTTTCATATTCACTGCGGCCATTCCGACGATGCCGAAACACTCAACGGCAACAGAGCCGGCATATTTGGCGATCACTTCGGGATTGATCGTGATGATTCCAAGGTCTGTGCTCATACTTCCCTTCATCCTATATACCTCCAGTTCTTACGATTTTTACCTCAAATAACATGCTTATTATACTATCACTTCCTCAATTTTACAATATACATTCGTTTTTTTTAAAAAATACTTGCAATAGGAAATTGTTTCTGCTAAAATGGCAGTGTTATGAGTCTATATGACAGTTCAGATTGTTAGGAGGTGCAGTCATGGCTAAATGTGCTATTTGTGAAAAG
>JAHZHF010000280.1 GCA_019420405.1 Clostridiales bacterium | reverse complement strand
AAATCATGCGAGCATGATTTTCTCTCACGGACAGCCCTATGGCTGAACTGTTACTCCAAAACGGCATTCGAATCAGCAGGAATCAGAACAGTCAGGAGGAGAGAAAATGGCAAATAAGATTTCAGATGAGACACTGGAATATGTCGGCATTCTTGCAAAGCTGGAGCTCTCTGAGGAGGAAAGAGAGGCGGCCAGAAGTGATATGGAGAAGATGCTGGACTATATTGACACTTTAAATGAGCTGGACACCACGGGAATCGAACCCATGTCCCACGTGTTTGACGTGAGCAATGTTTTCCGGGAGGATGTGGTGACAAACGGAGACGGCAGAGAGGAGACGCTTGCAAACGCGCCTCAGCGAAAGGAAGACAGTTTCGAAGTTCCGAAAACCATCGGATAAGCGAAAAAGCATTGGATAAAGCGAAAACCATCGGACAAGGAAAGGTGGAAGGAAGATGAAGATATCAGAACTAACGGCTCTCCAGCTTGGCGCGAAGATACAGGGGGGAGAGATTACTGTAAAAGAGGCGGTTCAGGCAGCGCTTGAGCGGGCGAAAGCCGCAGAACCGGTGATCAACAGCTATGTGACGCTGGATGAGGAAGGAGCGTATGCTCAGGCAGAAGAGATTCAGAAGAAGATTGACGCCGGGGAGCTTACCGGTCCGCTGGCCGGAGTACCTGTGGCGGTGAAAGACAATATGTGTATCAAGGGGCAGCTTACCACATGCAGCTCAAAGATTCTCTCAAATTTTAAACCCACTTATACAGCGGAGGCTGTGGAGAACCTGAGAAAAGCGGGCATGGTCATCCTCGGAAAAACGAATATGGATGAGTTCGCCATGGGGAGCACGACAGAGACTTCCTGGTATGGCCCCACCAGGAATCCGCACAACACAGCCCATGTGCCCGGCGGTTCATCGGGGGGCTCCTGTGCGGCAGTGGCGGCGGGAGAGTGCTTCGGTGCGCTGGGATCAGATACCGGGGGATCGATCCGCCAGCCAAGTTCCTACTGCGGCGTGGTAGGAATGAAGCCGACCTACGGGACAGTTTCCAGATACGGGCTTATAGCTTACGGCTCCTCTCTGGATCAGATCGGGCCCATCGCGAAGGACGTATCAGACTGTGCGGCGCTTCTTGAGGCGATTGCATCTCATGACCCGAAGGACAGCACTTCCGTAAAGAGAGAGGATTATGACTTTACCTCCGCTCTCGTGGAGGATGTGAAGGGATTAAAGATCGGAATCCCAAGAGACTACGTGGGGGACGGTCTTGATCCGGAAGTGAAGGAAAAGATCATGGCCGCGGCAGCAGTCCTGGGAGAGCGGGGCGCGGTGGTTGAGATGTTTGACCTTGGTCTTGTGAAATATGCGATCCCGGCGTACTACACGATCGCAGCGGCGGAAGCCAGTTCCAACCTGGAGCGGTTCGACGGAGTGAAATACGGATACCGCGCAGCGGACTATGAGGGCCTTCACAACATGTATAAAAAGACGCGGTCCGAGGGCTTCGGAGCGGAAGTCAAAAGAAGGATCATGCTGGGCTCCTTCGTCTTAAGCTCCGGCTATTATGACGCTTACTATCTGAAAGCACTTCGGACAAAGGCGCTGATTAAAAAGGAATTTGACAAAGCCTTTGAAACGTATGACGTGATCCTGGGGCCGGCAGCGCCGACGACAGCTCCCAAACTCGGCACCAGTTTAAGTGATCCGCTGAAAATGTATCTGGGAGACATTTATACGATCTCAGTAAATCTGGCGGGGCTTCCGGGGATCAGCGTTCCGGTGGGCATGGACCAAAAAGGTCTGCCTGTGGGAATGCAGCTTATCGGAAATGCATTTGCGGAAAAGACATTGATCCGTGCGGCATACACGTATGAGTGTGCTGCGGGAAAGGAGGCGCGTTGATCATGGCAAAACAGTATGAGACAGTTATCGGACTGGAAGTGCACATTGAGCTTGCGACAAAGACAAAGATCTTCTGCGGGTGCAGTACGGAGTTCGGAAGTGCGCCGAATACCCATACCTGCCCGGTCTGCACCGGTATGCCGGGTTCTCTTCCCGTGCTGAATAAACAGGTGGTAGAGTATGCGATGGCGCTGGGCCTGGCGGCCAACTGTGAGATTACCCGGGTGTGCAGATTTGACCGGAAAAACTACTTCTACCCGGATAATCCGCAGAACTACCAGATCTCCCAGCTCTATCTTCCGATCGCAAGAAACGGGTATCTGGAGATCGAGACGCAGACAGGAAAGAAGAAAGTGCGGATTCATGAGATGCATATGGAGGAGGACGCAGGAAAACTTGTCCATGACGAGTGGGATGACACTTCCCTGGTAGACTACAACCGGAGCGGCGTGCCCCTTGTGGAGATCGTCTCGGAACCGGATATGCGCTCAGCGGAAGAAGTGATCGCATACCTGGAGAAACTCAGGATGACAGCTCAGTACCTTGGCGTGTCCGACTGTAAACTCCAGGAGGGTTCCATGCGCGCAGACGTCAACCTGTCTGTGCGGGAAGTGGGATCTGAGAAGCTGGGGACGAGAACGGAGATGAAAAACCTGAACTCCTTCAAGGCGATCGCACATGCCATTGAGGGGGAACGCCAGCGGCAGATCGAGCTTCTGGAAGCGGGCAGAGAAGTCGTTCAGGAGACAAGACGCTGGGACGACAACAAAGAGAGCTCCTACGCAATGCGTTCCAAGGAGGACGCTCAGGATTACCGATACTTTCCGGAGCCGGACCTGGTTCCCATCGTGATCGGTGACGAATGGATCGAAAAGATCAGGGAGCGCCAGCCTGAGCTGCGGGATGAGAAGCTGAAACGGTATGAGAACGAGTTCGGCATTCCGGCTTACGACGCAGGACTGATCACAGAGTCCAGAAAGACCGCGGAGCTTTTTGAAAAAACCGCCGCGTTGTGCGGCAAGCCGAAAAAGGCGGCAAACTGGTTCATAGGTGAGACATTCCGCCTGATGAAAGACCGGGGAATGGAGCCCGAGGATCTTACGTTCTCCCCGGAACATCTCGCAAAACTGATCGATATGACAGACGCCGGGACAGTCAGCGCATCTGTGGCGAAGAAAGTCTTTGAACAGATTTTTGCGGAGGATGTGGATCCGGAGAAATACGTGGATGAGAACGGGCTTAAGACGGTAAACGATGAGAGTGCGATTCGTGATGCTGTGGAGAAGGTGATCACGGAAAATCCCCAGGCTGTGGCTGACTATAAGGGCGGAAAAGAGAAGGCGTTCGGCGCGCTTATGGGGCAGAGCATGAGAGCCCTGAAAGGGAAGGCGGATGCGGCGGCAGTCCGGGCAATGCTGACGGAACTGCTGGGGGCATAGCTATAAAGTTCACTAACTTACGGATGAAAAACGTCCGAAAACAGAGACGATTTCTGAAACGTATTCTGCGTGGATGGGGAGGACGGCTCTGGGCTTCGCTCCAGGGAATAAGGGAAACTACAAAGTACCG
>JAHZHF010000028.1 GCA_019420405.1 Clostridiales bacterium | reverse complement strand
TACTAAGCATCGCCTAACACCTCGTTCATCGCATCGCGGAAGGAAGAGTACCTTTTGTACTTTTCAGGATGTGCTTTCATTTCGTAGTACTCATTCAACGCTGCAGCAGTTTCGGCATTCGGATTCTCGCGCGTTACAATGAACGGAAGTCCCTGAACACGAAGCGACTGTTTAAGAAAAATAGTGACAGCCGTGGTTAGATCCATACCAAGATCTGAATAAAGCTCCTGACTGGCTTTTTTCAAATCGGCATCGAGACTGAAGTTTGTGCTTACTTTAGGCATTGACTGCACCTCCAATCTGCTAATAGTGTACGCATATCATATGCGTAATATCAACTCGTCATGCGCATATCACGCGTGAAAATGCTGTTTCTGCTGGCTCCTATCGACTTTTGGCTATATCATCCAGATCGGAACGATATAGTTATCGCGGTTTACAGCAGACAGTGTGGGGCGCATACAGAGTATTGCGCCCTTACCTCTGGGAACGCTGCCTTTGTCCAGAATATCAAACGACCCGATCAGTTCGCTGCCCGGATTGACAGAACGCTTTACTTCCAGTGGGTGCAGCATACCGTCATTTTCTATTATCATATCGATTTCGTGCATTTCTTTGTCCCGATAGTACCACATCAGGCATTCCTTGGCATTGTTGTGGTATGTTTTCACAAGTTCCGACACTACATAGTTTTCCAGAATTGCACCATTTAAAGCGCCATTAGCTAAGATATCAGGCGAACTGTATTTTGTAAGGTATGCAACAAGCCCTGTATCAAAAAAATACATTTTAGGAGTCTTTACAGTGCGTTTCAGAAGATTATTGGAATAGGGCCGGAGATAGAAAATAATATCTGACTTCTCCAAAACTTGCAGCCAGCGCTTTGCTGTATCATCGGATACGCCTACATCCTGCGCGATATCGTGGATGTTTAATAATTGTCCGATTCGACAGGCGGCCGCACGGATAAAGTCACGGAATATCAGTTTATCAGTTAAATTGACAAGATCGCTGACATCCATGTCAATATAGGTTTGAAGATAACTGCTGTAAAAAACATCACGGTCAGAATAACGGCCGCTTATCAAACCGGGCATAGAACCTTTCCAGATGCGCTTATAGATTTCCTGTAAATCTGCAGGAGCATGTGTTCCGGCCCTTTTCTTAAGGGCAGACAAGTCAACAGAAAATGGCGCGTTTTGGCCGCTGCCGTAAATTTCATGCTGAGACAGGGAAGGCATATGCAGTAAAGCTACCCTTCCGGCCAGTGATTCCTGCGCCAGTTCCATCATATGGAATGACTGAGAACCTGTCAGCCAGAAGCTGCCTGGTTCAGCGCCATTGTCAATCTCAATTTTGATGTATGAAAAAAGCTACGGGGCATATTGAACCTCATCGATAAGTATCGGGCGCTCATGTAACTGAAGAAAAAGTGCAGGGTCATTTTTTGCCAGGGTACGTTCTTCAAGATCATCGAGTGTAACATAGGTTCGGTTTTCCTGTATGAGCTGGCGTAAAACAGTAGTTTTACCTACTTGTCTGGGACCGGTGATCAGTACAGCCGCATATTCTCTGGACAACGATGTTATTTTCCCTTCCAGATCTCTTTTAATATATCCCATAGTGAACCCTCCTCGCCTGCAGTCTGTTTTGATTTCATTATAGCTAAGTGCAAAATATCAGTCAAGGCTAAAATCAGATAGAATCGTATTTTAGCCATAATTGTTTGTTTGAAATGTTATGAATCATCTTTCATAAGTGCCCATATGAGGGTTACTGCCTGCTTCAGGATACGAAGCGCCTTCTGTCCGGCTGGGATTAGTGATATGAAGTTATTTTTAACAGTTGAAATCCCCAATTCTTATATTTACATCCTCAGCCCAGTCCACTATAATAAGCACATAAAAGGCGGTAAAAAGCTATTCGTATTTGCGTCATCAGCCGATAAAGATGACATATGAAGAAAAAAATAAAAGAAAGAGAAAACGTGGACGACCACATCCTGTCCCGGGAAGAGAGAATCAGGGAAAGTCTGGAATTCAATCTCCTGAGCGATGTGTTCCTGTCGGTGGCGCTGGATGATGTACCGGCCTGTCAGCACATCATCCGGGTGCTTACCGGGAATGAAGATCTGATAGTAAAACAGGTGAGGACACAGTATGTGATCGCGAAGCTGAACTCCAGGACGGTACGGTTGGACGTCCTTGCGGAAGACAGCGGAGGGAAGCTGTATCAAATCGAGATCCAGAGACAGGATACTGTGGATCATCCGAGAAGGGTGCGCTATTACGGCGCATTGGCGGACGGCGAGTTCCTGGCAAAAGGGAAAGAGTATTATGAGCTGCCGGACAGGCTGCAGTTTTACATCAGCGAGACAGATATCTGGAAAGAAGGAGAGACAGTTTATCCCGTAACGAAGAGGCTTGGAAAAGACGGGCCCCTGTATGATGACGGAGAATATATCTTTTATGTCAATGCAGAGGTGGATGACGGTTCCAGGATCGCGAAATTGATGAAATATTTTAAGACGGCGGATCCGGATGACAGCAGTGAGGGAGAGTTGTCAAAGCGGGTTCATTACCTGAAATGTGAAGAAGGAGGGATCAATCTCATGTGTGAAGTGGCAGAGAGAATTGAAGCGAGAGGAAGAGCACAGGGCGAGAAGATAGGGAGACAGCAAGGGGAAAAGATCGGCAGACAGCAGGGGGAGAAGAGGAAAGCACGCGAAACGTCTCAGAATCTTTATCAGATGGGGATGTCTCCGGAGAAGATTGCCCAGGCGGTGGGGGAAGATATCGGTACGGTCAGACAGTGGCTGGGTGAAATAAGAAGCTAATGCCAGGAAAAACAGACTGGAGGATACGGTGGAAGGTGAGTTTAGACAGATCCCGGGGAACCAGGTGCTGGTTGAATAAAATACTAATTTTTCAATTCTTGAAATTCCTTATTTATACAGATGTATAAAAATGTAAAATATTTTTGCCTTGCAGAGAAAAAGGTGTTATGATATGTGGAGGAAACAAGCAGCCCGGGATATCCGGAGTGACATAGATTGCAGGAGGATACAAAGATGAGAGATTACATGATCACGGTGAACAGCACAGTGGATCTGCCGAAGGAGTGGCTCGAGGAGCGCGGTGTTCCGGTAGTACCGCTGAAATATACAATCGACGGACAGACCTATACAGATATGGAAGGTCTGTCCGCAAAAGAATTTTTTGATAAACTCAGAGAAGGAAAAATGTCGGTGACGTCCCAGGTGAATCCGGAGGAGGCTGCGGAGATGCTGGAGCCTTATCTCAAGGAGGGCAAGGACGTCCTTCATCTCGGATTTTCTTCCGGATTAAGCGGAACGCTCAACAGCATGAAGATCGGCGGCGAGATGCTCCAGGAAAAATATCCGGAGGCAAAGGTAATCGTTATAGATACGCTGTGTGCATGTCTGGGAGAGGGGCTCCTGCTTTACAAGGCGCTTCAGAAAAAGGCAGAAGGCATGAGCATCGATGAAGTTGCGCAGTGGGTGGAAGAGAATAAGCTTCATATCTGCCATGACGTTACGGTGGACGACTTAAATCATCTTCACAGAGGCGGAAGAGTCTCAAAGACAACGGCTGTCCTCGGAACTCTCGTACAGATCAAACCGATCATACATATGGACGACAACGGAAAACTGCAGGTAATCGGGAAAGAGAGAGGACGGAAGAAATCCCTGAATAAAATCGTGGATATGGCTGTGGAGCAGTCAAAGGGCTGGGATAACGATATCATCATGATCACCCATGGAGACTGCGTTGAGGATGCGGAGTACGTGGCAAAACTGGTCCGTGAAAAGATGGGAATTGATAACATACTGATCAATAATATCGGAACTGTAATCGGAAGCCATACGGGCCCCGGAGTAGTGGCGGTGTTCTGTATGGGAAATAAACGATAATACTTAATTGGGGACGTAGTAAAATTGAATTTTACTACGTCCCCAATTAAGATTTGCTATGTCCCAAAATGAATTTTGCCCTGTCCCTGATCTATCTTATTCTTCTTCCGCCAGAGCCTCCCATATCTCATACAGTTCTTCCAGGCGAGCTTCGTTTTCTGCCCGTTCCACGGACAGCTCCTGGCATCTGACGGAATTCGAGTAGACTTCTTCCAGTGTCATCTCCTGATCGATGGCTGCATTGCGTTCTTCCAGGCGGCTGATTTCTTCCTCGGCTTTTTTCAGGTCATTTTTCCGCTTGCGTTCCCGCGCCTGCTGTTCTTTCTGTTCCTGCCAGCTTAACTTGGAGCCGGATGCAGCGCTGACCGTGTGTTCCGAATTGGAGGATGCGTCAGAAACCGATGTGCCGGATACAGATGAACCACCTGACCCGCCTGACCGTCCGGAGGCGTAAGCCTGCGTCAGCTCTTCTTTTTTCTCCAGATAGTAGTCATAGTTTCCGATATAGTTTACAAATGTCCGGTTGACCAGCTCGAGGATTCTCGTAGCGGTCCGGTTGATAAAGTACCGGTCATGGGAGACATAGAGTACAGTACCGCTGTAGTTATTAAGGGCTTCCTCGAGGATCTCCTTTGAGGCGATATCCAGATGGTTGGTAGGCTCGTCCAGAATCAGGAAATTGGCCTCCGAGAGCATCAGTTTGGCGAGGGATACACGCCCTTTCTCGCCGCCGCTTAAGGCACGGATCTCCTTGAACACTTCGTCGCCCGTGAACTGGAAGGCGGCCAGCGTGTTGCGGATCTGCGTGTTGGTGAGAGACGGGTAGGCGTCGGATATCTCATCAAAAATTGTTTTCTCATCGTGCAGTACGTGATGCTCCTGGTCGTAATAGCCGATCTGAACCTTGGCGCCAAGGGTAAAAGATCCTATGTCGGCGGTCTGTACCTGGTTCAGAATCTTGAGGAGTGTGGTTTTGCCCGTTCCGTTGTCGCCGATGATGGCAACATGTTCCCCCCTTTTGATCTCGAAGCTTACATCCTCGAAGAGGGAATGTCCGTCAAACTGTTTGGAGAGCCGTTCAACGCTTAAGACGTCGTTTCCGCTGATGCAGGATGGCTCCAGTGTGAAGTGCATCTCCGGCGCAGATTCTGCGGGCTTATCGACAAGCGTCATCTTTTCGAGCATTTTCTCGCGGCTCTCTGCACGGCGGATGGATTTCTCACGGTTAAAAGATTTCAGTTTATCAATAACTGCCTGCTGGTGTTTAATCTCGCGCTGCTGGTTGAAGTATTCCTTGAGGCGGGCGTCGCGCATCAGCTGTTTCTTTTCCGAATAGGCCGTATAATTTCCGATATACATGCTGAGTGTTCCGTTCTCGATCTCCACAACCTTGCTCACGACACGGTTCAGGAAATAACGGTCATGGGAGACGATGAAAACAGCACCCGGATAGTTGATCAGATACGTTTCCAGCCAGGCGATGGAATTCAAATCCAGGTGGTTGGTCGGCTCGTCAAGGAGCAGGATGTCCGGGCTGGTGAGCAGCAGCTTTCCCAGTGAAACGCGGGTCTTCTGGCCGCCTGAAAGGGTGTCCGTCTTTTTGGAAAATTCATCTTCTGCAAATCCGAGTCCTTTCAGTACCCCGACGATTTCGCTCTCGCAGGCGTAGCCATTTTTCGCCTCAAAGTCTGACTGAAGACGGTTGTATGTCTCAAGCCTGTCCTCCAGTTCCTGTCCGGAAAGATATTTGAGCTCGTGCTCGATAGCGCGGATTTTTTCCTCCATCTCGATGATGTCCGCTTTGGCGGTCTTAAGTTCTTCGTAGATCGTGCCACCGGGAATGAGACTCTGGTGCTGGGCCAGATATCCGATGGTCTTCCCCTTTGACAGAACCACGTTTCCGTCGTCCAAAGGCTCCTCCCCGATGATCATTTTAAGTATGGTGGATTTTCCGGCTCCGTTTATTCCGACCAGAGCCGCTTTCTCCCCGTCTTCTATATGAAAGGAACCATTCCGGACGATCAGACGGTCGCCGAATGATTTCTCGATATTATGACATGCGAGTATCATGTCAGTCCTCCTCTCAGTATTTATAAGAAATTCGTCTCCTGATGACAAATGGCTGGCTTTACAGCAACAGTTCAGCCCGCGCCATTCGTAAAACCGCACTGCGCGCTTACTGCGGCTGCGCCGCTGTTTTACTCATAGACGGGCGCTCAACTCATCTGTGCATCAGGCGTCAGAGCCTTATGCAAGCATAGCTCTGCCCTCTGATGACAGATGGCTGAACTGTTAAATGCAAAACATATTATAACGGAATCAATCGTAAATAAAAAGTAAAAATTGACATAATATTAACTATTTTATATAATAAGAAAGGCGAAAATAAAGAAGATAAATAGTAACAGTTCAGCCCGCGCCATTCGTAAAACCGCACTTCGTGCTTATTATGGCTGTCGCCGCTGTTTTACTCATTGACAGGCGCTCAGCTCATCTGATTATCAGTCGCCGTATTCTTATGCAAGCATAAATCCGTCTCCTGATATCAGATGGCTGAACTGTTACGACAAATAAGTTGTCAATGGATGGTGATCAGATGGAGTATAGAAAAATATCCCGGGCGGTGATCTCGAGACTTCCGAGGTACTACAGGTATTTGGGAGATCTTCTGGAGGCAGGAGTAGAGCGGATTTCTTCGAATGATCTGAGTAAGAAGATGCATGTTACAGCCTCCCAGATTCGACAGGATCTTAACAATTTCGGCGGATTCGGGCAGCAGGGATATGGGTATAATGTCAAGTATCTCTACACGGAAATCGGAAAAATTCTGGGACTTGACAAGACGCATAATTTTATTATCATCGGAGCCGGCAACCTGGGACAGGCACTCGCAAATTATGCATCGTTTGAGAGAAGCGGTTTTGTGTTAAAAAGCCTGTTCGACGTGAATCCCCGACTGGAAGGCGTTTCGATTCGCGGGATTCAGGTGCGGATGATGGACGAACTGGTGGATTTCCTCCAGAATAATGATATTGAGATCGCAGCGCTTACGATCCCGCGGTCAAAAGCAGTGGAAGTTTCCGAAATCCTGGTGGAGAACGGAATCAAGGCGATCTGGAATTTTGCGCATACGGATCTGAACCTTCCAAAAGATGTGATTATAGAGAGTGTGCACCTTTCAGACAGTTTGATGAAGCTGTCCTACAATATCAACCAGCGTGAAGAGGGACGCAAAAATAGAAAGAATTAAATTGTTACGGAAAACGTGTTTTAGGACGACCCCGCAGCCTGCTGCGGGGTATGTTGCGATTTATGGAAAGGCTGGTGACAGAATATGAGATATCTGCCTGACGGAACACAGATGAAAGCAGCAGATGCGTATACAATTCAGGAGCTGGGAATCCCATCCCTCGTGCTGATGGAACGGGCGGCGCTCTCCTCTGTGGACGAGATGGAGAAGAGAGGATTCGACCTCTCCCGGGCGCTCATTGTGTGCGGAAGCGGAAATAACGGAGGAGACGGATTCGCCATTGCCAGACTCCTTCGGGAGAAAGGAATGCGGCCGGAGATCCTCTTTGCCGGGAGTGAGTCTTCCTTAAGCGGAGAGTGCGCACTCCAGAAACAGGTGGCGGAGAGGCTGGGGATTTCTGTATTCACTGAATTTCCGGAGAGAGAATATACTAGTATTATCGACGCTGTATTCGGCGTGGGACTGAGCCGGGAGATCGAGGGGAGATACCGGAAGGTAATTGAGTGGATGAACGAACAGCCGGGAAGAAAAGCTGCGATTGACATCCCGTCCGGAGTGTGCGCGCGGACCGGAAGGGTATTGGGAATTGCGTTCCGGGCGGAGCTGACGGTCTGCATGGCGTGTGTGAAGCTGGGATGCGAGCTCTATCCGGGGAAGAACTTCGCAGGGGAGACAGTTCCGGTATCCATCGGTATCAGTCCGGACTATTTTGAAAGTGACAGCCGGGTCTGCATCACGTATGACCGGGAAGACCTTTCCGCCCTTCTTCCTGTGCGCTGGCCGGATTCCCACAAAGGTACCTACGGAAAAGTGCTTATGATTACAGGATGCGGAGGCATGGCGGGGGCGTCCTGTCTGTCAGCCTGGGCGGCCTACGCTGTGGGAGCCGGGCTGGTGCAGATCTATACGGCTGAGGAAAACCGGACGGTTTTGCAGCAGACACTTCCGGAAGCGATTATATCCTGTTATGAGGATTATGATGAAGAAAAGCATCAGCAGCTTCTTGACTGGGCGGACGTGATCTGCATCGGATGCGGGCTGGGGAAGAGTGAGGTGTCGGAACAGCTCCTCGTCAATACCCTGAGGGCTCTTAAAGATTGTGAGAAACCATGTATTATTGACGCAGACGGCCTCAACCTTTTAAGCGGACATATGGATCTTCTGCGGGCGCTGTCAGGCGGGAGAGAACCGGTGATCCTGACGCCTCATATGATGGAAATGTCAAGACTGACCGGGGAGAGCGTGAGTGAAATTGCAGAGGGACGCCAGGAGCTTCTCCGCAGTTTCGTGAGAGAGTATCCGGCTGTGTGCGTGTTGAAAGACAGCCGGACGATGACTGCGGCCGACGGACGCCCGGTCTGTGTGAATCTGGCGGGAAACAGCGCCATGGCCAAAGCGGGTTCCGGGGACGTCCTGGCGGGCGTGATCACCGGACTTGCGGCTCAGGGAATGAGTGCTTATGACAGCGCTTCCCTTGGCGTATTCCTCCACGCCTGTGCAGGCGATGCAGCGCGGGACGAAAAGGGAGGATACAGTGTGCTGGCCCGGGATCTGATCGCCGGGCTCGGAACATGTATGCGCGATGCGTCAGAATCGTGAAAACAACACATGAATCAGAGTGGATCATGTGTGGAGAAACAGAGGAGAATAAAAAATCATGGAACAGCATAACAGAGTGCGCGCAGAGATAGATCTCGGCGCCATCTCATATAATATGGAACAGATGAAAAACCGGATCGGGAAAGATGCCCGTCTGATCGCTGTCGTCAAAACTGACGGATACGGACACGGGGCCGTACCCATCGCGCAGATGTTCGAAAGCGTACCCTATGTATGGGGATATGCGGTTGCGTGTCTGGAAGAAGGGATTGCACTCAGGGAGAACGGGATTAAAAAACCGGTTCTTGTACTTGGATGCGTATTCCCTGACCAGTATGAAGAAATGATACGCAGAGAGATCCGTCCGGCAGTCTATACAGAGGAGATGGCAGAGGGCATGTCGGCGGAGGCAGCGCGGCAGGGGAAAACTGTCAGCTTCCATATTAAGGTTGATACCGGGATGGGGCGGATCGGATTCCCGGTCAGCGATGAGAGTGTGGACATCATCGAACGGATCAGCCGCCTTCCGAACGTGTGTATGGAGGGGATGTTCACTCATTTTGCCAAAGCGGATGAGACGGATAAAACCTATACATTAATGCAGCATGAAAAATTCCTGTGGATGAAAGAGCAGATGGAAAGGCGGGGAATCCCGATCCGCTATTTCGACTGTGACAACAGTGCGGGAATTATCGACTTTCCGGATATGAAACACGATCTGGCAAGGGCCGGGATTTCCACCTACGGACTCTACCCCTCCGATGAGGTGCACAAGGAAGCTGTACCGCTTAAGCGGGCGCTGTCCCTGATCAGCCATGTGACATATGTAAAGGACGTGGAGCCCGGGACTTCCATCAGCTATGGCGGCACCTTTGTAGCGGACAGAAAGATGAGGGTGGCCACGATCCCCGTAGGGTATGGCGATGGTTACCCCAGATCCCTCTCAAACAGAGGAGAGGTGCTTATCCACGGCAGGCGTGCGAAGATTCTCGGAAGAGTCTGCATGGATCAGTTCATGGTGGACGTGACAGACATTCCGGAGACGAAGTTCATGGACCGGGTCGTTCTGGTCGGAACAGACGGGGACGACGAGATCACGGTGGAAGAGCTCTCGGAGCTGAGCGGGCGCTTTAACTATGAGTTTGTCTGCTGTCTGGGCAAACGCATCCCCCGCGTGTATAAAAAATAGGAAAATTTCTCTGACTGACCGGGCGGAATCCGGCTGAATACATCCGATGAAACGGGGAATACTAAAGTATGCAGCACAGCAGTACCGAAAATGATTTTTTGGGTACGCTGTGCCGGATGATTAGTATGAGAATCGGAGCGTGGATGGATTGGTAATCAGACGAGGAGATATTTATTATGCAGATTTAAGCCCGGTGATCGGATCAGAACAGGGCGGGGTGCGCCCGGTGCTGATCATTCAGAACAATGTGGGCAACCGGCACAGCCCTACGGTGATCTGTGCGGCAGTTACATCCAGGATGAATAAGGCGAAGCTGCCGACCCATATCGAAATCAGCACAAGGGATTACAGGATTGTAAAAAACTCGGTGATCCTTCTGGAGCAGATCCGCACGATCGACAAAAAGAGGCTCAAAGAATATGTGTGCCATATTGACGGGGCCATGATGCACAAGGTAGACCAGGCAATCAGGGTGAGCCTGGAACTTTCTACATAGTGCGGTTTTACGAATGGCGCTCCTGTGAACAGTAACAACGCTGCGTGTAACAGGTAACAGTTCACTCATGACACTGCCTTCTTTACAGATAGTTAAAAGAATGATAAAATTGTCAGGAGATTATCCAGAATTACGGTAGAAAAAGGAGATATTAAGATATGTCAGGACATTCAAAATTTGCCAATATCAAGCATAAAAAGGAGAAAAACGATGCGGCAAAAGGAAAGATCTTTACGAAGATCGGCCGTGAGCTGGCGGTTGCCGTAAAAGAGGGCGGCGGTCCGGACCCGGCCAACAACAGCCGTTTAAGAGACGTGATCGCGAAAGCGAAGTCCAATAATATGCCGAACGATACCATCGAGAGAAACATTAAAAAAGCAGCAGGCGAGGGCTCGGGAGACAACTACGAGCACATTACATATGAAGGATACGGACCGAACGGTACGGCAATCATCGTAAAGACGCTGACAGATAATAAGAACCGTACTGCTTCCAACGTGAGAAATGCGTTCACAAAAGGAAGCGGAAACGTAGGAACGCCGGGATGCGTCTCCTTCATGTTCGACGAAAAGGGACAGATCTTCGTAGCGAAAGAGGACTGCTCTATGGATGCGGATGAACTGATGATGCTTGCGCTTGACGCCGGAGCAGAGGATTTTGTAGAGGATGAGGAGAGCTATGAGATCCTGACAGCGCCCGATACATTCAGTGAGGTTCGTCTGAAACTGGAAGAGGAAGGAATCGTTATGGCCGAGGCTGAGGTGACGATGATTCCCCAGACTTATGTAGAGCTGACAGACGAGGAAGATATCAAAAATATTCAGAAGACACTGGATCTTCTGGAAGAAGATGACGACGTACAGGACGTTTATCACAACTGGAACGAGTGATAAGATAAAAACTTGAAACCAAGGCGGGGATCGTAAATGGAGACAGCAGAGCTGCAGAAAAATCTGACGGAACTGTACAGACTGACGCTGGACTATGAATTCCGAAAAAATACTTATGAAAACCGTATGACAGCTCTCAAGGAAAACTATGCGGAGATTTTAAAGGAGATCGCCCGGATCTGCGATGAGGATGAGGCGCAATGGGATGCGGCGGCAGGCTGTGTCCCGGAATATATTGTTGCCGAGCTTGAAAAAGAGCCTTCCAGGCGGAAGAGAGGATGTCAGGTTTTAAATCATAAGATGAACCTGGTCACATGGTTCATTCCCCTGATGGGCGAGGCCCCTTCTCTGAACGCAGAGCGTTTTGCCGGGCGGGTCGCACAGATCTGGAATGAGCGGATGCCGGAAGAAAAGATCGGGACGTCGACTTATGACAGCATAAAAAACGGATTCAGCAAAGGGCCGTTCTGCTTTATAACGACGGCGGTATGCAGAACCATGGACAGACCGGATGACTGTTACGAACTTACACTGCTGAGAAAGTACCGGGATGGTTATCTGATGTCCAGCGAGGAAGGCCGCAGGCTTGTACAGGACTATTATAATATCGCGCCCACGATTGTGAAGCGGATAGACCGGGAGCCTGATGCGGGAGAGATCTACCGGAAGATATGGACAGAGTATCTCTGTCCGTGTATCGGCATGATTGAGAACGGCGATCAGGAAGCGTGCCGGGACAAGTATACCGAAATGGTGAGAAAACTGGAAAAAGAATATTTCTATTTACAGAAGGAGAATGACAGATGAGTGATTACAGAGTAGAAACAAAATGTGTGCAGTCAGGGTACGAGCCGGGAAATGGTGAGCCCAGAGTAGTGCCGATCTATCAGAGCACCACGTTCCGTTACACGTCCAGCGAGCAGATGGGAAGACTTTTTGACCTGGAAGAGTCGGGCTATTTCTATACCCGCCTCCAGAATCCGACTAACGATGCGGTTGCCGCGAAGATCTGTGATCTGGAAGGCGGCGCTGCGGCGATGCTTACCTCATCCGGACAGGCGGCGAACTTTTATGCCATCATGAATATTGCGCAGGCAGGAGACCATATTGTATGCGCGTCGGCTCTCTACGGCGGTACATACAACCTCTATGCACATACGATCCGGAAGATGGGCGTGGAAGCCACGTTCGTAGATCCGGACTGCAGCGAGGATGAACTGGAAGCGGCGTTCAGAGACAATACAAAGGCAGTGTTCGGTGAGTCTATCGCGAATCCGGCGCTTGTTGTTCTCGATTTTGAAAAATTCGCGAACGCAGCTCACAGACACGGAGTGCCGTTTATCGTTGACAATACGTTTGCAACGCCCATTAACTGCCGACCTTTCGAGTGGGGAGCTGACATTGTGACGCACTCTACCACCAAGTACATGGACGGCCATGCCTCCTGCGTGGGCGGGGCAATCGTAGACAGCGGAAACTTTGACTGGGAAGCTCATGCGGAGAAATTCCCGGGGCTGACCACGCCGGATGAGACGTATCACGGTATTGTATATACACAGAAATTCGGAAAAGGCGCATATATTACAAAAGCAACTGCACAGCTTATGAGAGACCTGGGTTCGATTCAGTCTCCGCAGAATGCATTCCTCTTAAATATCGGTCTGGAGACCCTTCACTTAAGAATGCCGAGACACTGCGAGAATGCGCTTAAGGTGGCAGAATACCTGAAGAATCATGAGAAAGTGGCATGGGTGAGCTATCCGTCCCTGCCGGGCGACAAATACTATGATCTGGCGCAGAAATACATGCCGAACGGTACCTGCGGCGTGCTCACATTCGGCCTGAAAGGCGGCAGAGACGCGGCAGTGGAGATGATGGATAAGCTTAAGATGGTTGCAATCGTTACACATGTTGCGGACGCGAGAAGCTGTGTTCTTCATCCGGCGAGCCATACACACCGGCAGATGAATGACCAGGAGTTAAAAGAAGCAGGCGTACAGCCGGACCTGATCCGGTTCAGCGTGGGAATCGAGAATGTGGAAGATATCATAGCAGATGTAGAGCAGGCCTTAAAATAAATCTTGAACTATAAAACCCGAAAACCAGCTAAAAACAACAGGGCAAATGGAACAACTCATTTCATTCAAACAAGTTCCATTTGCCCTGTTGACTTTGGGATGGAATCAGGATCACCTGTCCTCTTATCAAGAAAATATTTACAACCAAATTTTCTGTCCCGGAAGTCATAAGAGGGGAAATCTCACCTGCCAAATCAAGATTTCACTTGAATAAAATCCCCCTCTTTTTTTCATACTATTGTAAGGAGGTGGAATGATATGGAAAATTCTATGGAAGCTGTCCGGCAGGATGCGGACGAGAACGAGGACAGACAGAAACAGCGCAGCGCGGAGAACGAGGAGATCAGGGAGATGGGAAGTCTGGAGTTGAGGGACGGAAAGTCGAAACGGGGAATCCAGCTTCTGACGATCATAGGAGAGATCGAAGGGCATGAGGCGGTATCCGGAAACACGAAGGCTACAAAATACGAGCATCTGCTTCCGAGGCTGGCGGAAATTGAGGAAGACGACAGTACGGAAGGTGTGCTTATCCTTTTGAACACTCTCGGCGGGGACGTGGAGGCCGGACTTGCCATTGCGGAGATGATCGCCTCATTGAGCAAGCCTACGGTATCGCTTGTGCTGGGAGGAAGCCATTCGATCGGAGGGCCTCTGGCCGTATCCGCAGACTATTCTTTTATCGTGCCGACGGGGACGATGATCGTACATCCGGTCCGCTCAACCGGAATGTTCATCGGCGTGATCCAGAGCTATCGCAATATGGAGAAGACCCAGGACCGGATCGCAAGATTTATTGCGCAACACTCGAAGATATCTCAGGAGCGGCTTCTGGAACTGATGCTGGATTCCACCCAGCTTGTGAAAGACGTGGGGACTATGCTGGAGGGAGAGGAAGCGGTTCGTGAAGGACTGATCGACGAGGTTGGCGGTATCAGCCAGGCGTTTGCCAAGCTGCATGAACTGATCGAAAAAAATAATGACACCCCTGCCAATTAATGCTATACTAAATACAGTATGTTTAATTACTAAGGGGGCATTATATGGCTGCGAAATCTACAAAACGCAGAAAAAATACGAAAAGCAGTAAAACTACAAGGAAAAAAGGACAGCAGAATACGGAACTTACAGGGGAGATTGTCATACTGGCTGCACTGGCGGTATGCATCCTGCTCGTCCTGAGCAATTTCGGACTCGGAGGGATCGCAGGGGAGGCGGTTTCATCCGTTCTATTCGGATTATTTGGATTCATGGCATATGTTTTGCCATTCGTGATCTTCGGAATCTCGGCTTTCCTGATCTCAAATAAAGGAAATGTTCACGCTTATGTTAAGATTGGAGCGGTGATCTTTCTCTTCCTCTTTCTCACGGCGATACTGGAACTGATCTTTAATTCCTATACGCCGGGAGTTTCTCTTTCCTCTTTTTACAGAGAGGCGAGTGAGCACAAAATTGCAGGAGGGCTGACCGGAGGTTGCGTCGTCATGCTGTTCTGTCCTCTGATCGGAGAGATCGGAACGTATGTGGTCCTGATCGTACTTTGCATTATCTGTGTCATACTGATCACGGAGAAATCCCTGCTTGCGCCGCTCGGACGGCAGGGGCGCAGGGCGTATGAAGGCGCGAAGAAGCATCGTCAGGAGACCGCGGTTATACGGGCGCAGAAGAGAGAAGAGGAGAAGCAGAAAGCGGCTTCGGCCCGTGGAAAGGCAGAGGGCCAGACAGGAAAACGGGCTGACAGGAAAGTGTCGGGAGTGTCTTTTGCAACTACACTTTCCGGGACTGCTCAGCCGGATTCGGGGGCGGAGGCTTCCCAGCCTGTGAAGGAAGAGAAGAAACGCGGACGGAAAAAGAAGTCTTCCGGTATCTTCGAGCTTACTCCGGATGCATTTGCAGATCCGGACTCCGGGATAAGCGGTGCTGACAGTCTGGTGATCAACCGGGCGGACGCTGCAGCGGAAGAATTCTCAGATGTATTCGCGCAGGAGGATGCAGGCCCGGCATTTCAGACGGATAATACTTCCGGATATGGCGCGGGAAATGACGCCGGAAATGTGAAATCTGACGTACAGGATGCAGTCCTTCCGGAAGCCGGTGCGGCCGTGGAAACAAAGCGCACGAGACGGAAAAATGCATCCGATGCCGCGGCTGTGGCAGCCGAGACGGAACAGGTGGCAGCGGCTGTCTTAGAGGAACAGGAAAAGGAACCGCCAGTCTATCATACTCCGCCGATTACCCTTCTCAAGAAAGGGAAAAGAACAGGCGGAGATTCGGATTCCCACCTTCGGGCGACGGCGCTCAAGCTGGAGCAGACACTGCAGAATTTCGGCGTGGGCGTCCATGTCACAAACGCAAGCTGCGGCCCGTCTGTTACGCGGTATGAACTACAGCCGGAGCAGGGCGTGAAGGTGAGCCGCATTGTCGGCCTGGCAGATGATATCAAGCTGAACCTGGCCGTGGCGGACTTAAGAATCGAGGCGCCGATCCCGGGAAAGGCAGCGGTGGGAATCGAGGTGCCGAATAAGGAGAATACGGCGGTTATGCTCCGGGATCTGCTGGAGTCCGCCGAGTTTAAAAACAGCGCTTCACCGATCACATTTGCAGTCGGGAAAGACATTTCGGGCAAGGTGGTTGTGACAGACATTGCGAAGATGCCCCATCTTCTTGTGGCAGGAGCAACAGGGTCGGGTAAATCCGTATGTATTAATACGCTGATTATGAGTATTATCTACAAGGCAGATCCGGAAGCGGTGAAACTCATACTGGTTGATCCGAAGGTAGTGGAATTAAGCGTTTATAACGGAATTCCGCATCTGATGATCCCGGTGGTGACAGATCCGAAGAAGGCGGCAGGGGCCCTGAACTGGGCGGTTGCCGAGATGGAGAAGCGTTACAAGCTCTTTGCAGAGTATAACGTAAGAGACTTGAAGGGCTTTAATGAGAAGGTTGAAAAAGGCGGGACCGGGGAGGAGATCAAGAAGAAGCTTCCTCAGATCGTGATCATCATCGACGAGCTTGCAGACCTGATGATGGTGGCGCCCGGAGAGGTGGAAGGCGCGATCTGCCGTCTGGCACAGCTCGCCCGTGCGGCCGGACTTCATCTGATCCTTGCCACTCAGAGACCGTCTGTAAATGTCATTACAGGACTGATCAAGGCGAATATGCCTTCGAGGATTGCGTTCTCCGTATCCTCGGGTGTAGACTCGCGTACGATTATCGATATGAACGGAGCGGAAAAGCTGCTTGGTAAGGGCGATATGCTGTTCTACCCGTCAGGCTATCCGAAGCCGGTACGTGTTCAGGGTTCGTTCGTCTCAGATAAAGAAGTTCAGGACGTGGTGGATTACCTGGTTCACAACAGTGGCGTAACAGCTTATAATAATGAACTGGAAGAGCATATGAATGCGGACCTTCCGTCATCCGCGCCGGGAGCACAGGCCGAGAGCGGGGATGACAGGGATACATATTTTGCGGAGGCAGGGAAACTGATTATTGACAAAGAGAAAGCGTCCATCGGAATGCTGCAGAGAATGTTCAAGATCGGATTCAATCGTGCCGCGCGGATTATGGACCAGCTCTCGGAAGCGGGAGTCGTAGGTCCGGAGGAAGGAACAAAACCGAGAAAGGTGCTTATGACAAAGGAAGAATTCGAAGAGTACCTGAACGGGAACGAAAATTCGTAGGAAACTTTGCAAAACAGACAGCGGAAGAGGAGGTATGTGGAATGAAGACAGATATTCAGATCGCCCAGGAAGCAAAACTTGATCACATCAGAGATGTGGCGGCAAGGATCGGTATTGAGGAGGATGAGCTGGAGTTTTATGGAAAATATAAGGCGAAACTCTCAGATGAACTGTGGGATAAGATCAAAGACAACAAAGACGGAAAGCTCGTCCTTGTGACAGCGATCAACCCGACCCCCGCAGGAGAGGGAAAGACGACTACGACAGTCGGACTTGGAGAAGCGATGGCAAAGATGGGGAAGAAGGCCCTGATCGCGCTGCGCGAGCCGTCTCTCGGCCCCTGCTTTGGGATCAAAGGAGGGGCAGCCGGAGGCGGATACGCCCAGGTTGTTCCCATGGAGGATCTGAATCTCCACTTTACCGGAGACTTCCATGCGATCACTTCCGCCAATAACCTGCTGGCAGCGATGCTGGACAATCATATCCAGCAGGGAAATGCCCTCGGAATCGATCCCAGACAGGTTGTATGGAAACGCTGTCTGGATATGAACGACAGGGTGCTGAGAAATATCGTGGTTGGTCTTGGAAATAAGATGGACGGTATGGTGAGAGAAGATCATTTCGTCATTACCGTGGCGTCAGAGATTATGGCGATTCTCTGTCTTGCAGATGACCTGCAGGATTTAAAGAGAAGGCTGGGAAGAATCATCGTAGCGTACAACTTCGACGGGGAGCCTGTGACAGCGGATGATTTAAAGGCGACGGGAGCTATGACGGCTCTGTTGAAAGATGCGATTAAGCCGAATATTATTCAGACGCTGGAACATACTCCGGCACTGGTACACGGCGGCCCATTTGCGAACATTGCACACGGCTGCAACAGTGTCCGGGCGACGAAGATGGCGCTCAAACTCAGTGACATCACAATTACAGAGGCAGGTTTCGGAGCGGATCTCGGTGCAGAGAAGTTCTTCGATATCAAGTGCAGAATGGCGGGACTGAAACCGGATGCGGTAGTTCTTGTTGCAACTGTGCGCGCTTTGAAGTATAATGGAGGAGTTGCAAAGGCCGATCTGGCGGAAGAAAATCTGGACGCCCTTGCAAAAGGAATTGTAAATCTTGAGAAACACATTGAAAATATACAGAAATACGGAGTGCCTGTGATCGTGACGCTCAATTCTTTTGTCACGGATACTGACGCGGAGAATGAGTTTATCCGTAAGTTCTGTGAAGAGAGAGGCTGCGAGTTCGCGCTGTCCGAAGTGTGGGAAAAGGGCGGAGAAGGCGGAATTGCACTTGCTGAGAAAGTTCTCGATACATTAGAGAACAAAGTGTCAGATTTCCACCCGGTCTATGGAGACGAACTGTCGATCAAGGAAAAGATCGAGACGATAGCCCGCGAGATCTACGGCGCGCGCGGTGTCGTATACGAGCCTGCGGCCGAGAAGCAGATCGTAAAGATTGAGTCCATGGGATTTTCGTCCTTCCCGGTCTGTATGGCGAAGAACCAGTATTCTCTGTCAGACGATGCAAAGAAACTGGGGCGCCCGGAAGGGTTCGACATTCATATCCGCGAAGTGTATGTGAGCGCGGGAGCCGGATTTGTCGTGGCTCTGACCGGGGCGATTATGACCATGCCGGGGCTGCCGAAGGTTCCGGCGGCGAATGGAATCGACGTTACAGAAGATGGCAGGATCACAGGTCTGTTTTAAAAAATCAGACTCATCAGATAAGGGGAGAGATATATGCCGCAGATAATCGATGGTAAGAAAATATCACAGCAGATCAAAGACGAACTGAAAGAAGAAGTGCAGGAGCTGGCAGCTAAGGGGAGGCATGCCTGCCTTGCAGTTGTGCAGGTCGGGTGTGATCCGGCCTCCACGGTGTATGTAAATAATAAGAAAAAAGCGTGTGCCTATATCGGGATCGAGTCCCGTGCATACGAGCTTCCCGAGGAGACGACAGAGGAGGAGCTGGTCTCTCTCGTGGAAGAGTTAAACAAAGATGAAGGCGTGAACGGGATTCTCGTACAGCTTCCGCTTCCGTCTCATATCGATGAAGACAGAATCATACGGACGATCTCACCGGACAAGGATGTGGACGGATTCCATCCGGTCAGCGTGGGAAGGCTCTGGATCGGCGAAAAGGGATTCTTATCCTGTACGCCGGCCGGGATTATTCAGCTTCTGAAACGTTCCGGTGTTGAGATTGAAGGAAAACGGTGTGTGGTGATTGGAAGAAGCAATATTGTCGGAAAGCCGATGGCTGCGCTTCTTCTGCGGGAGAACGGAACTGTAACCGTGGTTCACTCCAGAACGAAGGACTTAAAGGAGATCTGCCGTCAGGCGGATATCCTGATTGTTGCGATCGGAAAAGAACGTTTTATTACGCGCGAATATGTAAAGGAAGGCGCGGTTGTGATTGATGTGGGAATGCACAGAGACGCTTCCAATCATCTCTGCGGGGATGTGGACTTTGACGATGTGGCTCCGGTTACATCGGCGATTACCCCGGTTCCGGGCGGAGTAGGACCGATGACGATCGCCATGCTGATGAATAACTGTGTGGAGACCATTCGTACGCAGGAGGAAGGATCATGATATGCAGACATTGTGGAGCAAATATTCCCGATGATCAGCTGATCTGCCCCGAATGCGGCGCCGAAGTGCAGATGGTACCTGACTATAATCCGCTGGACGATGTACTGACCAGAGAGGTAAAA
>JAHZHF010000279.1 GCA_019420405.1 Clostridiales bacterium | reverse complement strand
ACTCTTCGGATTCTTAGATTCTTCCCAGATTCCGGAACGGAATATCGAGCGGCTGCCTCCTTCCCCAGAATATGTTTTGCTAAACGTTCCGGCCCGCTTCCGGACGTGATCCAACGGAAAATGTTAGTGCACTAAATACCTGTATTGATAAAATGAGGAGAAATGAGACAAAGTCACTGTTCCTGCCAGCTAAAATGTGGTATCTTCTTTTTACGTGATACGGAAGAGATGCTGAGCACAGATGCAGTTGTTTTCCCAGAGCGCAGTGTGATAGCAGATTTTCCGGCGGCGCAGAAACAAAGAAAAGGAGATTTCATATATGGGATTTACGATAGAAACCGGTATATCTGCAATTACGGTATTTATACAGGGGCTTTTGAGTTTCTTTTCCCCCTGTGTGCTTCCTCTTGTGCCTCTCTACCTCGGATATCTGGCAGGGGGATTGAACGCAGGGGTGACAGGGGCGGGCTCTGGCGGACAGGAGGGAACGGAGAAGAAAAAGGGACACGGCGAGCGGTTACGGCTTTTTTTCAGAGTGTTCTGTTTCACTCTGGGAATCAGCGGGGCGTTCTTTGTCCTCGGCCTTGGAGCAGGCGCGGCCGGGAGCTTCTTTAGCGAAAACAGACTCCTTCTGGCACGGATCGGCGGTATGATCATTATTTTATTCGGCCTGTATCAGCTTGGTGTATTCGGAAGTTCCAGAGTGCTGGGCTCGGAGCACCGGATTCCGCTGCATCTGGAGAAGATGACCATGTCTCCGGTGACGGCGCTGATTATGGGATTCACATTCAGCTTTGCCTGGACTCCCTGTGTGGGACCGGCTCTGACCAGTGTGCTTCTGATGGCGGGGAGCGCTGAGTCCGGCGCAAAAGGATTCCTGCTGATCGGAGTCTATACCCTGGGCTTTATCCTGCCGTTTTTGGCCTGCGGGGTCTTTACGGCCAGTCTGCTCGCCTGGTTTAAAAAGCACATGAAGGCGGTCAGATATACGGTGAAGATAGGCGGAGTGCTCATGATCCTCATGGGCGTGCTTATGTTCACCGGGAAGATGAACGATATTACCGGATATCTGTCCATGTCCGGGAATACGGAGGCAGAAGAGACGGAAACTTCGCAGGATGATACAGCCGGAGCGGACGGCGAGGGACAGTCCGGTACAGCGCAGGACACTGACGGTGACGAGTCTGCCGGAGATGAGACTGCTGAAAATGCTGGGGATGAAACTGCCGGGAAAGAATCTTCCGGAGATGACAATGAGACAGAAGAGGAGAATCAGGCTTCCGGAGCGTATGAGTTTGAGCTCACGGACCAGTTTGGGAAGACACACACTCTTGACGAGTATAAAGGAAAGGTGATTTTCCTGAATTTCTGGGCGACTTGGTGCGGACCCTGCAGAAATGAGATGCCGGAGATTCAGAAGTTGTACGAGGAGTATCAGGCACAGGGGGAAGAAGCGGAAGTGGTGATCCTCGGTGTGGCAGCGCCCGGTCTTGGCCAGGAAGGATCAGAGGAGGAGATCACAGCGTTTATGGAGGAGAATGGATACACCTATCCTGTGCTCATGGATCAGACGGGAGAGATGTTCGGTTTTTACGGGATATCAGCGTTTCCGACCACTTTTATGATCGACCGGGACGGAAATGTATACGGATATGTGCAGGGGCAGCTTTCGGAAGATATTATGCGCAGTATTATTGATCAGACTTTGGAGGGCGGCGCATAACGGCTCCGGCTCCCACTCCGAAGCAGACGCCGAGGCCGAAGCCCATGGGAATCCAGAATCCCATATCATTAAAAATGGTGCCGAACACGGTTCCCAGGCAAAGCCCAAGGCAGATGCCGAGCGCGAGCGGTGTGCCCTCGGCTTCCTGGGCAGCCATCCACTTGAGTGCTTTCTGCTCCAGATCTTTCACAAAGGCATCTTTCCCGTCACAGTATCCGTCGTTATCATACGGGAATTTTTCGGCCAGCTCTTTTTTCAGAGCGGCATATTCGGCGGCGTCATCGGGGTGAGAGCGCAGATAGTCGCGGACGGCAAGATGCCGCCGGATATCGTCCTTATCAGACTGCTCAAAGATATGTATGTGGTGAGTTCTGTGATCCCCGCCTTTGGCGAAGAAACGGCGCCCGGGGATACCGAACTCACCACGGCATTCATATCCGAGGGCTTCAAATTCCGGATTGTGAGCGTCCACAAGAGAGAGATCTTTAACGACGGGCATGATGTCGATAATCGGTTTCGCGGGGAGACCTTTGACGGAGGTGCTCCCGATATGATATACCGCAACACAGTTTTTTCCCAGGATTCTGCGGATCTCTTTCTCTTCTTTTTTGAACATTTTTTCCCATTCAGCACGGTAATCCACCACTTCTATCTTTCTTGCCATTGCATTACATCCCCTGTCAGATTTCTCCATCTATTATAACAGATAAGGATATGCTATACTAGAGCCACAGTTTAGTCTGGAGGATGCAAATGATTATAATTGAGAATGAATGTTTTTCTGTCCCGCAGATCTGCGAGTCGGGACAGTGTTTCCGGCTCGACCCGGTGTCGGAAGATACATACAAACTGATCGCAAAGGACCGGTATCTGAAAATTCAGATTCAGAAGGTTCAGAATGATGAAAAAGGAAAAGAGAAACGTCCCGGAAGTGTGGGGGAGCGGACGATTCTGTTTTGTACGGAAGAGGAGTACCGTGAGTTCTGGGAGGAATATTTTGATCTCGGCGTCCGTTATGAAGATTATCTGGCGGCTGTGGCGCCGGATGACGAATATCTGCAGGCGGCTGCGGGATTCGGAAGGGGGATAAGGATTCTGAGACAGGATCTGTGGGAGATGATTATCACATTTATTTTATCCCAGCAGAACAATATCCCGCGGATCAAAGGACTGATCCGGGCGATCTGCGAACGGTACGGACAGAAGCGGACCGCTGCCGACGGGACTGTCTATGACGCATTTCCCGATGCGCAGAGCCTGGCGGCGGCCACTGAGGAGGAGCTTCGAGCGCTGAAGCTGGGATACCGGAGCAGATATATCTGCGGCACGGCAGCAATGATCGCGGATGGGAAGCTCGATCTGGAGCAGATAGGGAAGATGGAGTACCAGAAGGCGAAGGAGGAGCTGATGAGGCTTCCGGGAATCGGCGGTAAGGTGGCGGACTGTATCTGCCTGTTTGCGCTGCATCAGATGGACGCATTTCCGGTAGATACACATATCAAGAAAGTATTGGATGCCAGGTATGCCGGACGGTTTCCGTTTGAACGGTACCGGGGGTGTGCCGGAGTGATGCAGCAGTATATCTTTTATTATGACCTTTATGGAGATGCATAGCAGCTATAAAGTTCACTAACTCCCGGGTGCAAAACGTCCGAAAACAGGGACGATTCTCAAACGTATTCTGCGGAGATGGAGGATGGCTCTGGGCTTCGCTCCAGGGGATAAGGGAAACTACAAAGTACCGGATACGGATTAAAAG
>JAHZHF010000278.1 GCA_019420405.1 Clostridiales bacterium | reverse complement strand
GGGATGGAGGATGTTGACAGGTGACTTCGGAAGGAAATTTGCGAAACTTGAAGTGTCGGTTACGGACGTTAGAACAGGCGGGGAGATTGTCTGAGCGAATGCGAGTTGCTCCCCGCCTGTTCTTGTTTTTAGTCCGTAGCCGGGACTTCTTTAGTTTCTCTATTTCCTGGAGCGGAACCTGGAAATATCCTTCACTCCCGCAGAATACGTTTGAGAATCATCCCTGTTTTCGGACGTTTTGCACCCGAAAGTTAGTGAATTTTATAGTTGTTTCGCAGTCATTCTTCTATTATCTGTATTTCCAGAAAATCAAAATCAATGGAATCCACGAAATTATCCTGATAGAATCTGGCTTTTGAATGGCGTTTGAATTCGGCAATGGTTGAATCGAGCCAGATCGGTTTACTCAGATCGAATTCATAACAGATCTGATCCAGCGCGTTGAAGATCTTGTGTGTGCGGGTATCGTCCGAGTCGTCGCAGATGACGGTGTCCCGGAGCATCCGGTTGTCTTTAAATTCTTTTCCCCATAAACGAAACATAAAAATATACGTCCTTTCTGAAATGTGAGAGTTCGGCAGAATACACGCCGCTTTTTATGCAGGCAAAAAGCAGCCCGCCTTTGGCAGACGTGTGAACTGTAACCGCTTAGCATACTGCGCGAGCGAGTCTTGAAATTAGGACTTTCATGCGGTCTGTCCTTATGGTAGTATAACAGATACAAAGGAGTGATACAAACTATGAAATATGATTTTACAAGTATTATGGAGCGGAGAGGGCGGGACGCTACAGCTGTGGATGCACCGGGGAGCGGCCAGGGATTTGCGCCGGGGGCGCCGAAGGAGGGATTTGATTTGATCCCAATGTGGGTGGCGGATATGAATTTTCCGACTGTACCGACCATACCGGAGGCGGTGATTGCCCGTGCAAAGCATCCTGCTTACGGTTATTTTAATGCTTCGGACCAATATTATGCTTCGGTGATCTGGTGGCAGGAGACAAGGAATCATGTAACCGGGCTTACAAGAGAATGCATCGGATATGAGAACGGCGTGCTGGGCGGTGTTGTGTCAGCCTTGAATGTTTTTTGTTCCAGAGGGGACAAAGTGCTGCTGCACAGCCCTACTTATATCGGATTTACGGCAAGTCTCAGGAATAATGGCTATGACATGGTACTGAGCCCCCTGAAGAAAGATGAGAACGGCGTCTGGCGGATGGACTTTAAAGATATGGAGGAGAAACTAAAGAGTGAGAAGATCCATGCGGCTGTGTTCTGTTCTCCCCATAACCCGTGCGGCCGCGTGTGGGAGCGCTGGGAGCTGGAGAAGGCCATGGAGCTGTTCAGGAAGTATGACGTGTATGTGGTGTCGGATGAGATCTGGTCAGATATTATTCTGAGCGGACATTCCCATATCCCGACCCAGTCAGTGAGTGAGGACGCCAGGATGCGTACAGTGGCATTGTATGCGCCCAGTAAGACGTTCAACCTTGCGGGCTTGATTGGAAGCTACCATATCATTTATAATCCGTGGATCCGGGAGCGGGTGGAAAAGGAATCTTCCCTGAGCCATTACAACAGTATGAATGTCCTCAGCATGCATGCGTTGATCGGCGCATACTGCACGGAGGGCGCCCAGTGGGTGGATGAGCTGAGAGAAGTGCTCACTGAAAATGTGAGATACGCCTGCAGGTTTATCAGAGAACATTTTGACGGCGTGGAAGTTACGCAGCCGGAGGGAACCTATATGCTTTTCCTGGACTGTGAAAAATGGTGCCGGGAGCACGACAGTACAATGGATGATCTGGAGAAGGCTGGCTGGGATGTGGGCGTTGCCTGGCAGGACGGCCGGATGTTCCACGGGGAGTATGCGATCCGGATGAATCTTGCGCTTCCCTTCTCGCGAGTACGTGAAGCGTTTGAGAGGCTGGAGAAATATGTGTTTTAAGAAGGAGAAAGAAAAATGCTGAGAGTATGTAACGAAAATGACAGGGAAATTTTGGAAGAATATTTAAAAGATGAACCTTATGGACGGGTGATTATAAGTGCTGTCCGGGAGTTCGGATTTGCCCGTCCGTTTCAGACTGTCTATGTGGATGAAAAACCGCCGGCGCAGGGCGGAGGCGTCCGCGCCGTCTATCTCTGGTTCTATAAGAATCTGGTGCTCTATGCAAAGGAGAATCATGTAGAAGCGGACTTCCTTGAGGAGATGATGGGGATCTCTGCGCCCCGGAGGGTAGCGGGCCGCAGAGATAATGTGAACATTGTGAGCTGGCTGCTTACGGACTATGAGATGGAGAACGGATGCGAACTGCCAGAAATCATGGATGAGAACGGAGAACCCGCAGTGTTTATAAAACAGGAAGAACATGCGGGAGAGTGGAGCGTGCTTACCCGTGCATGAAGCAGGCAGCTTATGGCAGAGGCAGACGTGTGGACTATATAAATTGTTTATACCAAGAGGTGAGTTATGAAAAGAATATTTGACCGGATCTTTGTAGACGGTTTAAGCGGAATGGCCCAGGGATTGTTCGCTACACTGATTATCGGAACGATCATCCAGCAGATCGGGACTTATACCGGAGGAGAGATTGGAAATGTGATCTATGTGGTCGGAAAAGTGGCGGCGGGGCTGACAGGAGCCGGGATAGGAGCAGGCGTGGCGCGTAAGCTGGATGCGGGACATCTGGTCGTGGTGTCCGCTGCGGTGACGGGAATGATCGGCGCTTTTGCGGGAAATATGATGTCCGGACAATTATTTGCTGATGGAAATCTTGTGCTGTCCGGCCCGGGAGAACCGCTTGGAGCGTTTATTGCGGCGTATCTTGCGGTCGCGGTGGGAAGCCTGATTTCAGGGAGAACGAAGCTTGATATCATCCTCACGCCGCTTATATGCATCGGTGTGGGCGCTGCAGCCGGGATTGTCGTCGGGCCGCCAATCTCCAGATTTATGGCGTGGCTGGGATCATTGATTAACTGGGGAACAGAACAGCAGCCGTTTCTGATGGGGATCGTTGTGTCCGTACTGATGGGAATGATCCTTACCCTTCCGATCAGCTCAGCCGCGCTGGGGGTGATCCTCAATCTCTCCGGTCTTGCCGCAGGAGCGGCGACAGTCGGCTGCTGCTGCAATATGATCGGGTTCGCTGTCGCAAGCTGGAGGGAAAACAAATTCGGAGGATTTCTGGCACAGGGATTGGGCACATCGATGCTGCAGGTTCCCAATATTGTCAGGCATCCCCTGATCTGGCTTCCGGCGATCCTGTCAAGTGCGATCCTGGGACCGGTGGGAACTATGCTGTTCCATATGACGAATAACGCTACGGGCTCCGGGATGGGAACCGCGGGGCTGGTAGGGCCGCTGATGACCTGGCAGGTGATGAGCCCGACAGAAGACCCGGCGATACTGATGCTCAAGATCATATTGATCCAGTTCGTACTGCCTGCGGCGGTGACGCTTCTGATATCAGAGTTTATGCGGAAACAGAGATGGATCAAACCGGGGGATATGAAGCTGCCGGATTAGAGACGGGAACTGTTCTAAGTAACAGTTCAGCCCGCGCCATTCGTAAAACCGCACTTCGTGCTTATTGCGG
>JAHZHF010000277.1 GCA_019420405.1 Clostridiales bacterium | reverse complement strand
CTCGTAAGGGGCTTATCTACTCGACCGTTCCGGAATCCGGAAAATCTAACAGGCCGAAGAGATGTTTAAGAGCAAAGCGGCGCTCCGGTTAACTCGCTCCGCTCAAACAAGCCCTGCGCGCCGCTTAACAACATCTCTTTGCCCCTAAGATTTTCAGCGGATTCCTCCAAAGTCACATCTCCCGGCTGCCCCCTTTCCCAGAAAGTGTATTCAAACCGTCCGCTCCGCTTCCTGCGCATTCCCAGACGGAAATGTTATTGACTAAATTTGCAGGTTCTCTGTAAATGTCATACTCAAGGATCTCATTTACGGCATAATCTTCTTCTACCAGATCAATATATTCGGGGAACGCCTCTCTCTCATCTGTAATAAATACATCGTAAGGCGCGGTCAGCTCGATAGAAGTGTGGTACACGCCCTTGTTGATGCTGGAAAAGTTAAGACATAGGATGGCCAGGAGTATAAGCGTGGCTAATGTTCCGAATGTAAGGCTCATGGTCTGTGCCTTTGAGGCAAATGTCCTGGCGACAAACAGATAATCGTTTTTATATTTTAGTTTTTTACTTTTCAACAAAACGGATAAGAACATATCCGCGCATGCAGCGACAAGCCCATAGATACTGAGGATCAGAAGAAGTATGCTGATTATAAGATAACTGAGTGTTTCCTGCTGATTCATCATTTCCATGTTGCAGCGCGAATACCAGAGAATGAGAGCAGCGGTGCCGGTCAGGGCACTCAGCACGAATGTGACGGTCCGCTTCCGGCTGGTGCGGAACATTTTCTTCTCGTTCTGTCTGTCCAGGTAAAGGAAATCATAAATTGTCATCTTCTTTGTCCTCCGGAGCAGATTGAGCAGAACCAGAAAGTAAATCACCAGAAAATAACATGCGAGCTGTCCTGCGGCGGCCGGATTTACAGAGATGAAAATCACTTCCGGGACGTTAGCCAGCCGCACGATCACGAGGGATACAAACTGGCTGAATATAAAGCCGAGAGGCAGTGCGAGGATAAAAGCGAAAAATCCGAGCAGTATATTTTCGGTCACGAGAAGGCGTGCAATATCACCTTTTCTGATGCCAAGGAGCAGATATGTCCCGAACTCTCTGCTCCTCTTTTCGAACATGAACTTCGTCGTGTAGTTGATCAAAAAACAGACTGCAAATACAATAATAATATTGATAAAAGCCAGCATCTGATTGAAGGAGTCCATACCGGAAGATAACTCTGCCACAGCTTCAGATTCTGCGGCCAGACTGAATGCAAATATAAGTGAAAAGGAAAGCGTGATGGTGATCAGATAAACCAGGTAGTCCTTTATACTGCGTCTGGCATTTCTGTATGCTAACTTACATAACATTTCCGAGGTCACCTCCCAGCAGTGTCAGGATGTCCAGTATTTCGGTGAAAAAAGCTTTACGGCTCTTCTCGCCTTTGAGGATTTCATTAAAAATCTGTCCATCCTTTAAAAATAGAACCCGCTCACAGAATGAAGCGCTGAACGGGTCGTGGGTCACTAACAGAATCGTAGCCTGAAATTTCCTATTCATATCGGACAGGGTCTCCAGAAGCATTCTGGACGATTTAGAGTCCAGGGCGCCTGTGGGTTCATCTGCCAGAATCAGCTTGGGATCGCCGATCAGAGCCCGGGCACAGGCACAGCGCTGTTTCTGCCCGCCGGAGACTTCATAGGGAAATTTAGATAAAATATCTGTAATTCCCAGCCTGTCAGAGATGGCCCGAACCTTCTCTTTGATGAGTTTGGGACTCTTTTTGTTAATGATCAGTGACAGGGAAATGTTTTCTTCTATAGTCAGAGTATCAAGCAGGTTAAAATCCTGAAAAATAAATCCCAGATTCTCGCGCCGAAAATCGGCCAAATCTTTCTCGCTGATCTTTGTGATATCCTGACCATTGACAAAGATATGCCCGCTGGTTACGGTGTCAATGGCCGAGATGCAGTTTAAAAGCGTAGTCTTTCCGGAACCGCTTGCACCCATAATTGCGGCGAACTCACCTTTATCCACATACATGGAAATGCCGTTTACCGCCCGGGTGATATTTCCTGCGGTTCCGCCGTAGTACTTCTTTACTTGTTCCAGCGTTAAAATGTGTTCCATAAAAACTGCTCCTTTCTTCCCGCGCGGCTGCTTTGGAATACAATGAAATTATAACAGGGGAGCGTGGCAATTACACTTACAGTTTTGAAAGTCTTCGGGCCGGATGGCGCGGGGTGAACGGTTACCTTTTTTCTGAGCGGGAGAAAACAATGCGCTTGCGGTGAGGTGAATTGTGTTACAATGTATGAAGTGTCAGTACATAAGAGGACAATACGTCCCGCCTTGTACACTGACGCTGGGAAAGGAAGTGGAAAAATATGCCAGGATATATTCTCCATCTTACGGCTGCCAAAATGTATCTGGATAAGCAGACGCCTGACAGCCCGCTCCGTCAGGATGAAGAGGGGCAAAATGATTTTTATATAGGAAATTTGCTGCCGGATACAGTCTGTACAAAGAATGCGTCACATTTTCGGGATTCGGCGTATCGTGGGCGTATGATGGAATGGCCGCACCCGGAGCGTTTCCGTAGAAAATATTCCGGGCGGATGAATGAAGCTGTATATCAGGGATACTATTTTCATCTGTGCATTGATAAATACTTTTTCAGGGATTATATACCGGAAGTGGTGACGTTTTATGATGATTCTGGACGGGAGACGGATCAGAGAGATGAGATCAGGAAAGTTCTGATAAAAAAGAGCGGAGAGTGTGTCGCTGTGGAGCGTTATCTGTCGGAGGAGTATTACTATGGGGATTATACGAAGATGAACACATGGCTCTGTGAGAAGTACTCACTGCCGGACAGGCTCAGACCGGGAAAGGCATCCGGGATTGCGGAGGCAGATGATTCGGGAGTGGAGCGAATCCTGGCAGAGATAGAAGAGTACCGGAAAGTGCCTGCCGATGCAGTGAAAGATTTGAAAGTGTTTGAACCGGAAAGCCTGACCGCCTTTTTGGAAAAGACGGTGCAGCGGCTGCTTAAGAGCGTGAGATGAGCGAGCTGTATTTCGGGTGCTTATCAAACCAGTTCTGTGCATAAGAACAGGTCGGTACTGCCTTTAAGTTTCGTGCTTCGAGCTCTTCGATCAGGGCTTCCATTAGCTTTCCTGCAATTCCCTGGCCTCTGAGGGAAGAATCAACAAAAGTGTGGTTCACATCAACAGTCTGCTCATCGATATAGGGAAACGTGATCTCGGCGAGCAGTTCGTTTGTGTCTGAGAATAATGCAATCTGATTTTCATTACGTGTGAAATTTGATTTATCCATTGTTATATAATCGCCTCCTTTTAAATAATGCTATTGTAAGGCTTATTAGAAAGAGAGTCAATCATCTCTTTCCTATATAGAAATGTAAGGGTTCAGCTATTTAGCGCAATAACATTTTTTGTCAAATACGGTCGGAAGCGGCGGGGATTTGGAAAACTTATTCTGTGGCAGGAGACCGGTGGGCCATGTTCCGTTCCGGAATCTGGGAATGATCTAAGAAGCCGAAGAGTTGTTTAATGGCAAAGCGGCGCTCCGGTTAACTCGCTCCGCTCAGACAAGCCCTGCGCGCCGCT
>JAHZHF010000276.1 GCA_019420405.1 Clostridiales bacterium | reverse complement strand
TACGTATTGTCAAAACTTCGCTCCGCTTACGGACACATTTTGACAGAAAACGTTAGTGAACTAAATAGCTGAATTTTATTCGAACACTTGTTCTGTTTCAATTTTTATGCTATACTGTATTTAATCTCTCCCGACGGGAACACTATGATACATCTCTGAACTTTGTGAAAGCCGGATAAAAATATTCTGATTCTGGAAGGAGGCCGAAGGAAATGCCTGACAAAACGTATATCGCTATTGACCTGAAATCTTTCTATGCCTCCGTGGAATGTATGGAGCGCGGTCTTGACCCCATGAGAACGAATCTGGTAGTCGCGGACAGCAGCCGGACCTCAAAGACCATCTGTCTGGCCGTCTCACCCTCGCTAAAGGCTTACGGTATCCCCGGAAGGCCCCGCCTCTTCGAAGTGATCCGTAAGGTAGGCGAGATCAACGCCCTGCGCCGCCAAAACGCCCCCGGCCATACTCTTTCCGGCGCCTCCTGTCTGGATGAGGATCTGAAGAAAGATCCTTCCCTGGCCGTCGACTATATCACCGCACCGCCTCAGATGGCCCGATATATGGAAATCAGCGCCCGGATCTACGAAGTGTATTTAAAATATATCGCTCCGGAGGACATCCATGTCTACTCCATCGACGAAGTCTTTATTGACGCTTCCGCCTACCTGAACACTTACCAAATGACCGCACGGGAGCTGGCACGGAAAATGATCCTGGATGTACTTAACACCACTGGCATCACCGCCGCGGCTGGCATAGGGCCAAACCTGTATCTGAGCAAGGTCGCCATGGACATTGAAGCGAAACATATCCCCGCGGACGAGTACGGTGTACGAATTGCCGAGCTTGATGAGATGTCCTACCGCCGCCTGCTCTGGTCCCACCGTCCGCTGACCGACTTCTGGCGCATAGGCCGCGGATACGCAAAAAAGCTGGAGGCACAGGGGCTTTTCACCATGGGGGATATCGCCCGATGCTCTATCGGGAAACCCTCTGATTATTATAATGAGGATCTGCTCTACCGGATGTTTGGCGTAAACGCGGAACTCCTGATCGACCACGCCTGGGGATGGGAACCCTGTACCATGGCGGATATCAAAGCCTATAAGCCGGAGAGCAGCAGCGTCGGGAGCGGCCAGGTTCTTCACTGCCCGTATCCCTTTGACAAAGCACGCCTCGTAGTAAAAGAGATGGTGGATCAGCTTGTCCTGGATCTGGTGGATAAAGGGCTCGCAACCGACCAGATTGTTCTGACTGTCGGTTATGATATCGACAACTTGAAAGACCCTGCCTTAAAGAAATCCTATCAGGGGGAAATTAAAACAGACCGGTACGGGAGAAATGTCCCCAAACACGCTCATGGAACCGCTGGGCTTAATGGTTATACTTCCTCCACCCGCCGGATTACAATGGCTGTTCTGGAGCTTTTCGACCGGATCGTGGACGCACGCCTGCTCGTCCGCCGGATTACAATGGCAGCGGAACATGTAATTCCAGAATCAGAAGCGAAGATCCAGACCTGCTTTGAACAGCTTGATCTCTTCACGGATTACTCCGCTCTCCTGAAACAGCAGGAAGAGGAAAAGGAAGAGCTGGCACGGGAAAAGAAGATCCAGCAGGCAATGCTCGAAATCAAACGAAAATACGGAAAAAACGCAGTACTTAAAGGAATGAACCTGCAGGAAGGCGCCACCGCTATGGACAGAAATAATCAGATCGGAGGGCACAGGGCATGAACACAGATCGGTTACATGATTACGACGATATTATCACTCTCCCACATCACGTATCCTCCCGCCACCCTCATATGACAATGTCAAACCGGGCGGCGCAGTTCTCTCCCTTCGCCGCCCTGACCGGATACGGGGATACCATCAGGGAGACTGCCCGGCTGACGGATCAAAAGCCGGAACTTTCTGAAAGCGAACGGGCAGAGCTTGACTATAGGCTGCAGGCGATCCTCGCCCTGTCCGGAACATCAGTGCTTTCGATCACTTATTTTGTTCCGGATCAGAAAAAGGATGGCGGAGCACTTCGCACCGTTCGCGGACAGATCAGAAGAATTGATGACTGCTGCCGGAAAATCATCCTGCAGGATCAAACCCAGATCGATATGGACTGTATCCTGGATATTTCAGAATGTGAATGAAACTGCCCTGACTATTCCTCATAATCAATCCGCTCTATTTTGAAGATCACGGGCCTCGTACCGTCTGAACAACAGGTAATCATAATATTCTCGCTGTTCATCCAGCCTTTCATAATAGAGCCGCCCTGCAGTCCTGTAT
Source organism: Clostridiales bacterium (assembly GCA_019420405.1). Classification (GTDB taxonomy): domain Bacteria; phylum Bacillota; class Clostridia; order Lachnospirales; family Lachnospiraceae; genus Mediterraneibacter. The sequence goes on along the minus strand of JAHZHF010000276.1, from coordinate 1,351 downwards.
AGATGTACCTGCTGATCGCATCCCATGCTTCGGAGCAGTGTGGGATTTTCGGTCCTCCCGCCACGGTGTCGGGATCTGCGTCTGTCCTGACCAGCGTGTTCAGGCCCATATGCCAGAAATCATCTCTGTCACCATCCCTCTCAAAGATAAACTCATCGCCTACATGATAGCAGGGACAGGCTCCCACCTCGGGATCAGCACAGTATTCTTTCTGAAGGTCAGGATACAGCTTTTTATCTATAACTGTTACTTTTACCTTATGTTTCATGATTCATTCTCCTTTCTTTTTGTTGTCATGTTCCAGTTCACAACAGGTTCACCGCTTCCTATCCATGCAGTTCTGGAAAATTCCATGTCTCCATGATACAATTTTGTTAGCGTCAGTGTACACACAGGTAATCCGCTATGTAATCCTGATAATAATCCCGAAAACAGAGAGGTGATTTCCATACTGATCCCAAGATATTATTTTGCAGATGATTTCCGACCTTTTTACGATTATTTTTTATCACAGCCCCATGTGAAAAAGACCTTTCATAAAGGGGATTATCTGTGGAGTCCCGGACAGCCCTGCGAGCATATCCATTACTTTATCTCCGGAACGGCTGTCAATTTTGCAGATCATGAGAGCGGCAGGCGTAAAATCATCAGTTTTCATGGCCCCGGAACTGTCATGCCCGGATATCACACGATAGATTTCAAAATCGAGCTGTCTCTGGTAACCGTCGCGCTGTCCGAAATCAGCGTACTGGAATTCACAGTTCCGCAGTTTAAAGAAATGTTTGAACATAACTCCGCCCTCAGCGAACAGGTTGTCAACTGGTATGCCATGTATGTCAATCGATTCCTTTTTGAGACGATCCACCAGGAGTTCAACTCCTCCCAGATCAAGCTATGCAACCTGCTTTATCTCCTTACCATGAATCAGCCTGCGAATCACCCCGCAAGTTCCGATCCGGTCATAGAGATGACCCAGTCTGACATTGCGGACATCCTCGGAATGAGCAGGGTTCAGGTCACACGGGAACTGACAGAACTCAGAAACAAGGGAATCCTCTCCACAACCCGCGGAAAACTGACAGTGACAGATCTCTCCGCTCTGGCCGCACTCTGCACGGATGAAACAGTTCAGTCGCTGTTATGATACGCTCTTATTTTATCCGCAATAACCCGTGCTGTCTGCTTCTGTTGAAGCATAAACTTCTGGCAGCTATATATTCACTGACTTCCGTCTTGAAAAGCTTAGAAAACAGCCCTATTTCGACAAAGATTCTGCTGGGATGAAGGACGGCGAAAGGCGCCTTCGGAAGGGCATTAGTGAAACTTAAAGTACCGGATACGGATGTTAGGG
>JAHZHF010000275.1 GCA_019420405.1 Clostridiales bacterium | reverse complement strand
GCTGTGGATGAAAAAGACCGCTGGTATGATGAAAAATGATGCGGCCAAAACGGCTTGAAAAACAGCTCTTCAGTCAGCGATATACGAAGGCCCGCTGAAATTATGTGCGAAGACTCATGATTTCAGCGGGTGTTTCCTTTTCTAAGGGCGTTAAGTATGTCAGATATATTTTTGGATACGGAATAAATCTGGTAATCCGGTTCATGTATATCCTGGAGGTAATGGGCATCGGAACAGCATATCACACTGCAGGTTTCAAGGTATGGATGCTCTTTTCTGAGCCGGTGCAGATTTTTAAAGTCATGAAACTCGGCGCATGTAAACGTACTGTCAGGAGGGATAAAACCGAGATTGGAAATAACGCTTGTGGAAGATTTGTCCACATGGGCGGGATAGGCTATACCGCCGAAGGATTCCACAAGCGGGAAAACATCGTCAAAGGAGATGGAAACAGCGTTGATCAGGAGATATTCTACTGTTTCGGCAACCTCGTCATTCTGATTCATAATCTGCTGTTTCCCAAAGATATCCTCGCGATTTGGAACCGGCATCAGTCTGGCATATACATATGAGTCAAAGGCAAGCGCAGCATCTAGATCTGCAAAGAGACAGATTACATGCACCTCTTCTGTGGTTGTCAGTTCCATACCCGGGATGACAGTAACTCCGTATTTTTTTCCGTGATACATGGCAGCAGGACAGTTCCGGCAGCTGTTATGGTCAGTGAGCGCGATAACTTCAAGCCCTTTGACCGCGGCCATTCCCACAAGATTGGCCGGGGTCATATCGTCATCCCCGCATGGGGAAAGGCAGGAATGAATGTGAAGATCATAAAAAAGCGGAATCATGACTGACCGGCCAGGCAGATCTTAAGCGCCATATCAAATACAGGCAGATCTGTGGAGACGACGGCGATTCCCTCCTCACGCGCTTTGGCCAGCGTATCCTCATCCAGGCTGACGCCTTCTGCGAGAACAATGCAGGCGGTGTCGGTAAGGGATGCCACGGCCAGGGTATTCTTATTCCCCATAACTGTTACCCAGACGCCGTCGGCCGGAGCTTTGCCCATGGCAATACTCAGCAGATCACAGCAGAAAACTTTTGAGAGCTTCCTCTTAGGATTGCCTTCTGCCAGGACTTTTAAATCCGGAAGCTCAAGAATTTGCTTCAATGGAACATGCAGCTCGGGAGTCGGTTTCATTAGAGTATTTCTCCTTTCTTGAAGTATCGGGATTTTTAGGTTTTTTGTTTTCCGGAGCTGTCCGGAACTCCAAAAGAAGCCAGATCTTCGGTAAGGGTCTGTATATAAGAGTCGAGCAGCTCTGCGTCAGGATCATTTTCATCCACTGTCCGCTTACGGTTTCTGGTCAGCTCCTCGATTTTCCGGGAAAGATCTGCAATGTTGGCGCGGAGCACATAGATGCAGTCATTAGGTGTGGCGTCGCCGCGCACGATATCTTCCGCCAGAGTCTGGCATGTGGGAGCTCCGCATGACCCGCAGTCCAGTCCCGGGAATCGGGCGGTGAGTTTTTCTACATCACTCATCATCTTCAGACTTTCTTTAAATGTATTTCCAAGACGAAAAACGGGTTCATATTCAACATTGTCCGCCCAGTAAATATTTTTAATTTCAGGATTGTCTGCAAGATGATTTTTAGATACGGGCTGATATTTGACGAGACGTTTCGTCTTCGTCGTTGCAATATAGGCGTTTTCAACTGTGAGCGTGCCGCCGACACAGCCGCCGTTGCAGGCGTTGAGTTCCACAAAGGTGAGTCCATGGAGCTTTTCATCTTCCAGTTCTTCCAGTACGCGAAGAATATTGACGATTCCGTCAGCCGCCAGGTAGTTTTCCGCGAGGAGCCCTCCGGCCTCGCCGCCGGCGTTGCTCCATCCGATTCCGATCCGGCCGGAATGAGAGAGGGGTTTTAACTGGCTCTCATCGTGCTTCATATGAGGGAGCAGAAGCGGGTAAACATCTTTGATGGCAACTACGTTGTCGATATTGCTTTTTTCGATTCCCAGCGGTGCCTTGGCGTAAGAGACTTTGGAAGGGCAGGGGGAGATAAAAATGATCCCGATTTCCTCAGGTCTTAATCCGGTTTTCTGCATGGCCCTTGCTCTTGCAATCTCCGCCGCTACCTCAACAGGCGCCTTGATGGGAAGGAGCCGTGAGATCAGGGAAGGAAATTTTACCCGTATAAGCCGGATGACAGAAGGACAGGCCGAGCTGATAAAGGGCGCGTCTGCCGCATGATCCTTAATATACTGCCGTGATGCCTCCGATATAAGCTCAGCTGCGGCGCTGACCTCGTATACATCATCAAAGCCGAGCTTTAGAAGTGCGTTCAGTACGATGTCCACATTGGTCAGATTGTTATACTGCGCATAGAGTGTAGGCGCGGGAAGAGCCACTGTATATTTGAAATTGTTGATTACGGACAGCGGATCATATACCGGGATTTTGGCGTGATGCGGACAGTAACGAATACAGCGGCCGCAGTCAATACAGAATTTGTCGATGATATGTGCCTTCCCGTTATGTACCCGGATGGCCTGTGTGGGGCAGTATTTGATGCAGTTGATGCAGCCTTGACAGGCGGACTCTTTCAAACGGACAGAACGCATGAACTTATTTTTTTCTGTGTTGTTTTTTTCCATGTTATTCCTCCATGTTTCTGTAAAGCCGCGGCTGTAAAGCCGCGGAAGCTGCCCTGAGCGCGAAGTGCAGTCTTACGGATGGCGCAGGATGAACCGTCGAAAAGTCTGACTTTAAGGAGTTACAGATAGACTTTCATAGTAATAGTGGTTCCCTGACCGATCACGGTCTCGATCTTCATCTCATCGGTGAACCGCTTCATATTCGGCAGCCCCATGCCGGCGCCGAAACCGAGAGAGCGGACCTCCTCCCTGGCGGTAGAATAGCCTTCCTGCATGGCTTTTTCGATATCCGGGATACCCGGGCCGCGGTCAGCGAGCACCATTGTAATTTCATTATCTGAGACGGAAACCGTAATCGTTCCCCCATCCGCGTGAATGACCATATTTATCTCTCCTTCGTACATAGCGATGGCTACTTTGCGGATTGCGTCACTTCCGACTCCAAGCATCTTCAACTTGTTTTTTACGGAGCTGCTGGCTTCTCCGGCACGGGTGAAGTCATCTCCGTCCACGGTGTAAGTAAAGGTAAGCTGGTCGCTCATTTAAGCACCTCCCCTCAGACCGTTCCCGTACAGAAGTCCGCATGCCGTAAACATATAATGATCTGTCGCCAGAATAGCGATTCCTTTGCCGATGGCAAGCGCCAGCATATTATCATCAGGCATCTTTCCGCGGACGAAGATGATACAGACAATGTCCAGCATCTCCGCTGTACGGACTACCTGGGGGTTACACAGCCCTGTCATAAGTACAGAACATTTTCCGCCGTAGGCGAGTACGTCGCTCATCATATCGGCGGAAAAGACGAATTCCACATCCACATCTGCGAGCTCTTCACCGTAAAGAAACTTCGCATCCAGGATTTCCTGCATTTCTCTGATCGTCATAGGACCCTCCTGTATTTGTATTAAAATAATCGTTGATTCGCTTTCTCCTCAGAAAAAGCGAGTTCCTCATATCGTCAGTATACCATCTCAAAACAAAACCGGCAATCTGCTATTTAGTTCACTAACATTTTCTGTTAAATGCGTCCGGAATCAGAGCAGATAT
>JAHZHF010000274.1 GCA_019420405.1 Clostridiales bacterium | reverse complement strand
AAGCGGTGCGCAGGGATTGTTTGAGTGAAACGAGTTGCCCTGCGCGCCGCTTTGCTCTTAAACAACTCTTTGGATTCTTAGATTCTTCCCAGATTCCGGAACGGAATATCGAACGGCTGTCTCCCTTTCACAGAATAAGTTTGCCAACTCCCCGCCCCGCTTCCGGATGTGTTTTGAAGGAAAATGCTATTGGACTAAATAGCTGAAAAAAGCAATGATTCCTGTCATCTGCTTGTTTTCTGATCCTTAATATGATATTCTGATTCCAGCACTGCAGTAAAGAGACAGATTCTGTCTCCGACAGGCGTTCCGGTATGTCCGACCTGCCTGTTTCGGTGAAATTCCATTGGAAAAATATTTGAAATTATGAGGCGGTTTGCGCAGAAAATTTCCGGAAAAATGTTGTTGACAATCCGCGGCAAGTATAATACTATAATACCAGATGCGAACAACTGTTCGATACTAAAAAAGGAGAATTGGATATGGCAGTAAGTGAAGAGAAGAAGAAAGCATTAGACGCGGCAATCGCCAAGCTTGAAAAAGATTTTGGAAAAGGTGCGGTTATGAAACTTGGAGACTCAGGAGCTCAGGTTGCGGTGGAGACGGTTCCGACGGGATGTCTGAGCCTTGACCTTGCTCTGGGACTCGGCGGTGTGCCGAAGGGACGTGTGATCGAGATCTACGGACCTGAGTCCAGTGGTAAGACGACAGTGGCGCTCCATATGATTGCAGAAGTGCAGAAGCGGGGCGGTATTGCGGGATTTATTGATGCAGAGCATGCGATGGATCCGGTTTATGCGAAGAATATCGGCGTAGATATAGATGAGCTCTATATATCCCAGCCTGACAGCGGTGACCAGGCGTTGGAGATCGCGGAGACGATGGTGCGTTCCGGTGCGATTGATATTATTGTTATCGACTCTGTGGCGGCTCTTGTGCCAAAACAGGAGATCGAGGGTGATATGGGAGACAGTCATGTGGGCCTCCAGGCAAGGCTTATGTCCCAGGCTTTGAGAAAGCTGACTCCTGTAATCAGCAAGTCAAACTGCGTGGTGATCTTCATCAATCAGCTCCGTGAGAAAGTGGGCGTTATGTTCGGAAATCCGGAGACGACAACCGGAGGACGCGCCCTTAAGTTCTACGCTTCTGTCCGTATGGATGTGAGAAGGATCGAGACGCTCAAGCAGAGTGGTGAGATGGTAGGAAACCGTACCAGAATTAAGATTGTGAAGAACAAGATTGCGCCTCCGTTTAAAGAGGCGGAGTTTGATATTATGTTCGGAAAAGGCATCTCAAGAGCGGGAGATATCCTGGATCTTGCTGCCGGAATCGACGTGGTAAAGAAGAGCGGCGCATGGTATGCATACGAAGGAGAAAAGATCGGCCAGGGAAGAGAGAATGCGAAGGCCTATCTGGAGAGTCATCCAGAGGTGATGGAGGAACTGGACCGCAAAGTGCGCGCCCATTATCATCTGTCAGGCGAGGGAGAGAACGCGGAAGAAGGCGGCGAGAGTGGAAAGGCAGACGGAAAAGCCGGGACTAAGGAGAGTGCCGCCAGGAGCGCTTCAAAGAGCAGTACAGCACAGGAAAGCGCAGGAAAGAATTCTGCATCCAGTGATTTTTCCCTTAAGGGCGGCAAAAAAGAATGATCGTCACTAAGATAGAACCCTGTACGAAAACGAAATTTAAAATTTATGTGGACGGAGTTTTCGCATTTGTTCTTTACAAGGGAGAATTGGCACGTTTCTCTATCAGTGAGGGAGTGGACGTTCCGGAAGAGACGGTGGAGAAGATCCGGGTGGAAGTGATCGCAAAGCGGGCCCGGATGCGCGCCATGCATCTGCTGGAGGATATGGACCGGACGGAAGCGGCACTTCGGGAGAAATTGAAGCAGGGGCTTTATCCCCAGGATGCGGTTGACGGGGCGATCGCCTATGTGAAGTCTTTCGGGTATCTCAATGATTTCCGGTATGCGGAGAATTTTGTGAGAAGCAGAATGGGGACGAAGAGCAGGAAAGAAATCCAGGCGGCGCTTTTGAAAAAAGGGATTACACCGGAGCAGATCAATGAGGCGTTTGGTGTCTGCTGCGAGGATGGAGAGACAGATGCGGAGGAGGATGCGATTCGCAACATTTTGAGAAAGAAAAGATTTGATCCGGAAGAAGCAGATGAGGCTGGAATACAGAAGATGCTGGCATATCTGGGCCGGAAAGGATTCCGCTATGATACTGTCCGTCATGTGATACAAAATTACAAGATGAATGCTTGACATTGTTGTGAAAACAGTATAAAATTTAACTGTTGTATTTAATTATTATGTACAATGAAAATTAAATAAGGATGTGCTCCTGTGCAATTAGTATGGCCTATAATAATTGCCGCGGCCCTCGCGTTGATAGTTGGGATGGTTATTTCTTACTTTGTTACAATCAGCAATCTGAAAAAGAATGCTGAGAGTAAGATTGGCAATGCGGAAGCAAAGGCAAGGGAAATCATCGACGATGCTGTAAAGAATGCGGAGACAACGAAAAAAGAAGCTCTTCTGGAAGTGAAAGAGGAATCCATCAGGACGAAGAACGATCTTGAGAAGGAGACGAAGGAGAGAAGAGCGGAACTTCAGCGCTATGAGAAACGCGTCCTTGCAAAAGAGGAAGCGGTTGATAAGCGCTCCGATACACTTGAACATCGGGAATCAAAGCTGACAGCAAAGGAAGAACAACTTCGCCAGCGTGAAGCCAAGGTAGAAGAGCTGAGTCAGAAACGTGTGCAGGAACTGGAACGAATCTCAGGACTTACCTCCGAACAGGCAAAAGAATATCTGTTAAAAACTGTTGAACAAGATGTAAAGCATGACACTGCAAAGATGGTCAGAGAGCTGGAGGCACAGGCAAAGGAAGAAGCGGACAAGAAAGCGAAAGAGTATGTTGTCAACGCGATCCAGAGATGTGCTGCTGACCATGTTGCTGAGACTACGATATCCGTTGTCCAGCTTCCCAGCGATGAGATGAAGGGACGTATTATCGGACGTGAAGGAAGAAATATTCGTACGCTTGAGACTCTCACAGGTGTCGAACTGATTATCGACGATACGCCGGAGGCAGTCGTCTTGTCAGGATTTGACCCGATCCGCCGTGAGGTTGCGAGGATCGCTCTTGAACGGCTGATTGTGGACGGACGTATTCATCCGGCCAGAATTGAAGAAATGGTAGAGAAAGCGCAGAAGGAAGTCGATGCGATGATCAGGGAAGAAGGGGAGGCTGCGGCGCTGGAAGTTGGCGTAACAGGTATCCATCCGGAACTGGTCCGTCTTCTTGGACGAATGAAGTTCAGAACGAGCTATGGTCAGAATGCACTCAAGCATTCTATTGAGGTGGCCCAGCTTGCAGGACTTCTTGCAGGGGAGATCGGCATTGATGTCAGAATGGCGAAGCGTGCCGGACTTCTGCATGATATAGGAAAATCAATAGACCACGATGTAGAAGGGTCACATATCCAGATCGGTGTGGATCTCTGCAGGAAGTATAAAGAGTCTGCAACGATTATTAACGCTGTGGAAGCTCATCATGGAGATGTGGAGCCGCAGACACTCATCGCTTGTGTGGTTCAGGCGGCTGATACAATTTCAGCGGCCAGACCGGGAGCAAGGCGTGAGACCATCGAAACATATACAAACAGATTGAAACAGTTAGAAGATATTACCAACCAGTTTAAAGGT
>JAHZHF010000273.1 GCA_019420405.1 Clostridiales bacterium | reverse complement strand
TTGTTTGAGCGTCAGCGAGTTGCCCTGCACGCCGCTTTGCCCTTAAACAACTCTTCGGCTTCTTAGATTCTTCCCAGATTCCGGAACGAAGCATGGAACTCCTGTCCCTTCATCAGAATACGTGTTACTAAATATCTGCCCCGCTTCTGGACGTAATCTAACGGAAAATGTTAGTGCACTAAATAGCTGAATTAAGATTATCAGAGCTGATATTGTAAAACAGCACTGTATTCTGGTACAATATAAGACGTGAAAGCGCAGCAGTGGCTTTCCGGACGGAGGGCAGCTGATTACTGCGCGGAACGGATCAGGAGATGAAAACAGGAGATCTGACCGTTCAGAAAGGAGACAGACATATGTATGATGAAAAATTGCTGGAGGAACTGAAAAATCTGGAGGCGGAGATTCAGTTCCCGTCATTTGACTTTGACAACGCCTATGCCCTTGGTACAGCGCTTCGTGAGGCGGGGAAGAAAGCTCCGAAGCCGATTTCTGTGAGGATTGTTCTTGATGGGATGAGCGTATATCAGTCCTTCCTTCCGGGGACAAACGAGAGCAATTATAACTGGATGGACAAGAAGCAGAGAACTGTGGAGAAGTGCCACACATGTTCCCTGCGCGCGGCTGTGGAGCGGGAACTGTATGGTGTGAAAGAGGACTGGCAGAATGATGAGACAAACTATGCGTTCTGCGGCGGCGGATTCCCGATCTTTGTAGATGGAGAATTTAAGGGCGCGGCGATTATTTCAGGACTTCCGCACCTGGAAGACCACAGGCTGCTGACCCAGACTGTGAAAGAATACTGGGAAGCAGTTTAGAAAGGAGCCCCTTTTTGTGAATAAAACGGTTCAGGCGCTTCTGAATGTCATCTCTTACGGCGGCATAGATGTAGAAGCAACCCGCAGAATTGCAGATCTGAAAAAACTGGATCCTCTGCGGATATTTTTAAAGAAGCTGGATACAGAAGTATATAATCGCGATCACAAAGTGCCTGTACGCCTCTATTTTGCTGATAAGAATGCCATGGAGGCAGGTACGGAGAATGTGCCTGTCGTCCTGTTCTTTCACGGCGGGGGCTGGACAACGGAGAGCGTGGAGACATATGACCGGGTATGTTCCCGTATGGCGCAGTCCATCGGGCATCTGGTGGTATCTGTAGAATACAGGCTTGCACCGGAATATCGGTTTCCTTTCGGATTTGAGGACTGCTATGCGGCGGCTGCAGCCCTGTTTGGAGGACAGATCCTGCCGGGGATACGGCCTGAGCAGATCACCGTCATGGGTGACAGCGCCGGGGGGAATCTTGCGGCAGCAGTGTGCATAAAAGCAAGAGATACCGGAGATTTCACTCCGCGGCGCCAGATCCTTATCTACCCGGCGCTGAATAACTGCTACACAGAGGAATCACCTTATGAATCTGTACATACGAACGGTACAGGATACCTGCTGACAAGTCAGAAGATGGCGGATTATCTGGATCTGTACGAGAGTAAACCGGAAGACAGAGTGAACCCGTATTTTGCTCCGTTGTGCGCAGAGGATTACTCCCATCTTCCGGATACTCTGATTCTTACGGCTGAATTTGATCCTTTAAGGGATGAAGGAGAGGAATACGGGCATCGGATGAGAAAGGCAGGGGGCAGGGTGCACATTCAGCGGATCAAGGGAGCGCTGCACGGTTACTTTGCTCTTGGAATACAGCATTTGCATGTGCAGGAGAGCTTCCGGCACATCAATCATTTTCTGAAAATGGAGCAGAACATGAGTGACCATTCCGGGTACATAGAAGGTGAAAGAGGGGGCGTGAAAAGTGGAGGAGAAACGGCAGAGCCGCTGGAGAAAACTTGATAATGCGGCGCAGGCGTTTCCGGCTGCTGCAGGAAAGAAAGATTCCAGAGTGTTCCGGTTTTACTGCGTGCTCAAAGAGGCAGTGGATGCAGAGATACTGCAGACCGCCCTGGATATGACACTGGAGAAATATCCACTTTTCCGCTCTGTGCTGCGTAAAGGCCTGTTCTGGTTTTATATGGAGCCCAGAGAGCTGCAGGCGACGGTCAGGCCGGAAGACAGACCGCCCTGCAGCCGGATTTATGTGCCGGATTATAAGAAACTGCTCTTTGAAGTTACTTATTATAAAAACAGGATCAATCTTGAGGTCTTCCACGGATTGACTGACGGCACAGGCGCCATGCAGTTTTTAAAGGAACTCGTGCGGAATTATCTGACACTTACATATCCTGATCAGGGATTTGCGAAACCGGATGCAGGGGAGACCTTTACAGACAGCGACTATGAGGAAGACAGCTTCTCTCAGTATTATACAGGGAAGAAGCGTGCAAACAGCAGGGCGCACAAGGCATTTCAGCTCAAAGGTGAACGGCTGGAACAGGCAGAGATGGAGATCGCGGAGATTCACCTTTCGGCGTCCGAAGTCCACAGGAAAGCGAAAGAATATGGCGTGTCTGTGACGTCTTACCTTGCAGCTGCATTCCTCTGCGCAATCTATGAAGAAGTTCCGAAAAGCGGGCTGAAACGTCCGGTTACACTCATGATTCCCGTGAATCTGAGAAATTTCTTCCCGTCGGTCTCTATGACCAACTTCTGGAGCTGGATCGAGGCGGGGTATTACTTCAGAGAGGATACGAAATTTGAAGATGTTCTGGAGAAGATGAAGCAGGAGTTTGGGAAGGAGGCACTCAGGGAAGAAATCTCAGGCAGAATGAATGACTTGGTACGTCTGGAGAAGAATCCCTTCCTGCGCGCTGTGCCTCTGGAGATAAAGAATCTGTTCCTGTTGGCAGGAACCACGCTGGGCGGACGCAGTGTGACGGCAGTATATTCCAATATCGGAAGAATACAGATGCCGCCGGAATATAAGAATTATATTGAACGCTTCGGATTTTTCGCAAGTACAGATAAAATGCAGATGTGCTCCTGCACTTACGGCGACTCTCTGGTACTGGGACTGACTTCCAAGATCGTAAATCCGAACATATGCAGGAATTTCATCAATATCCTCAGAAATGACGGAATCGAGTGTCATGTACAGGAAAATGATTTCCCGGGGTATCATGAAAAGCCGTCCCACAAAGTGCTTATGGGACTTAAGATATTTACATTTGTATGTACTGTGGCGGTTGTGATCTGCTGGATGCTGGATTACCTGCTGACATTCGGCAGATGGTGGGCAGGATATGTGACCGCCGGGGTATTCTGTACCTGGCTGCTCATTATGGTGGGCTACCGTAAGCGGAAGAATCCGCTGAAAAACGGGATGTGGCAGCTGATTATTGTGACAGTGGGCTCCCTTTTGTGGGATCTGTTTACCGGCTGGCAAGGATGGTCCGTAGATTTTGTCATCCCCCTGGCAGTTCTTGTAAACATGCTGGCCATGGTTATTATATCGGCTGTGGGAAAGATGGAGGTATCGGAATACCTTTTCTATCTCGTGCAGGCCGGTGCGTGCGGACTGATCCCGTTTATCCTTTTGGCTGCCGGGGCGGTTTTAATACCCTATCCCTCAGTTATATGTTCCGGCGTCAGCCTGCTGTTTCTGCTGGGGCTTGTATTATTTAAATGGAAAGATTTTGTCAGGGAAGTAAAGAAGAAATTCCGCGTTTGAAAACCGCAGTTATAAGTTCAGCTATTTAGTTCAATAACGTTTTTCGTCAAAATGAGTCCGGAAGCGGAGAGGAGTTTTGACAATACGTATTCTGTGAAAAGGGGACAGCCGTTCG
>JAHZHF010000272.1:3426-3767 GCA_019420405.1 Clostridiales bacterium | reverse complement strand
TAGAATATTGTAATAAGACGGGATATTCAGATGACGTTCTTCACACTGCATCCAGTGCAGGATCTGCTCTTTCGCATTCTCTCTGCCCGGCATGATCAGGGGATACTGTTTGATATCCTCTGCCGTTACCGTCTCTTTCTTTGCCAGCTCATGATCCCGACGCATAAGAAGCCCCCAGGTTTCCCTCTGGGGAAGCCTTACATATTCAAATTTTGCAGTGTCAATAGGCTCCATCACAAGCCCCAGATCAAGCAGCCCATGCTCTATCATCTCTTTGATGTTATCTGCCATGCCATTATAAAGATCAAACTGAACGTCAGGATATTTCTCCCGGAATTCTT
>JAHZHF010000272.1:0-3416 GCA_019420405.1 Clostridiales bacterium | reverse complement strand
AAGTGTACGTCCGCCCACTGCTTCTGTAGCGCCGATTCGAACCGTTCCGCAGATGATATCTTTCTGGTCTGTAAATGTATGTTCCAGTTTATTCGCAAGCTCTACGATAGTTTCTGCCTGCTGTTTGAACAGGAATCCTTCCTCTGTAAGAGTAACCGATCGTTTTCCCCGGATCAGCAGCGGGGTACCCATCTCATTCTCCAGCTCCATCAGCTGGCGGCTGAGTGTCGGCTGAGTAATATGAAGGATGTCTGCCGCTCTCGTAATATTGCCTTCGGCCGCTACGGTCAGAAAGTATTTCAGTACTCGCAGTTCCACTCTGTTCCCTCCTGCCAAATATCATGTTATTATCTGTTTCGAATGCAGCATCCACATGAGCTGCACCGCCCTGTCATAAAACCTTACTCTGTCAATGACAGGGTTACAGATACATCGCCTTCTCCAAGAATCTCCCGCAGTTCTTCCCCACTGACATCATTGATCTTCCCGAGCCGGGTGAAGTTCCACGAATTCGGCGCATAGTAGATTACAAAAGAATTCCCCTGATAGAGAATCAGATCTCCGGCTTCCGTCGTGATCTGCTCATCATTCGTCGGGAGAGACTGACCCAGGCTCCCCACTTTTTCCATATCAGCATAATCCTCCATGTCAATTACCAGAGGTCCGTCCGCAAGCATCTCCCTCAGCGCCTGAACCGAAGAATTCTCTTCCAGCGTTGCTGTCAGGACTGTATCTCCGATCTGCAGACTTAAATTGTTTCCCTGTGTGTTTTCTGTATTCTGTCCCATATTTCCTCCCTGAACTCCACTGTATCCCAGTTCCTGTACCCACTGCCGGATTCCTTCTTCCGAAGAGGATGCATCTTCCTCATAGCAATCGAAGATACTGTCTGAAATCACCGCATCCGGCGCTGCTTCTGTTATGATCTCCACACTGTTCGCAAGTCCTCCTGTGCCGTGAGAACAGAAGAGATACACATCTTTTCCCGAGAGATCATTGCTCTCCAGGAAAGAAAGAAGTGCCATGGGCACCCCGTACCACCAGTTAGGATAGCCGAGAAAAACCGTATCATACTGGTCAATATTCGCTACATTTTCCACCAGTTCCGGCCGGGCCTCCTCTGCACGCTCCTCATTGGCACGTTCAAGACATTCATCCCAGTCACTCGGATAGGGATCTGTCACACGGATAGAAAACAGATCTCCGCCAGTCTCCTCCTGTACCCATCCTGCAAGCTGCTGGACATTTCCCGGCGGGATCACACTGGGCGAAGCCACAGCATCCACATCCTCTGCAAGGACAGCATTGTCCGCCCAGGAAAAGTAAGCTACCAGAACATTCTGATCTCCATTCGACGCATCCTGCTCTGTATTCTCCTGCATAGTTTCTGTTTCTTCCTGCGCTTGTCCGGGCTGCCTTTCCTGCTCCTGTTCACCCTGTGCACCGCAGCCCGCAAGAGACAGTATCATCGCCGATATAAGTACTGCCAATATCCATCGTTTCTTCATTGTTTCCCTCCTTTGACTGAACTGTTACACTTTCATTATAAGAATCGTCTGTTATAATGTCTAATACCTCTGTCACATGTCAAAAAATGCTTCATCAGCATTTTTATTGTAACCGTTCAATCACAAGGGTTAATCACAAGGATTCCGTCAAAGCCCTGCCCGGTTCCTTTTTACTTTTTCTCTCTCACTGCAAAAACAGCGATCAGGAACAATACAACCGCTCCCGCTGCCATCCACAGGAAAGATACATTCATCCCGTGTATCATCGCATGCTCACCGTAAGTATCTGCAGAAGCCGCACTGACCGCTGTCATGATCCCTACAAAGACTGCCGATCCGATAGAACCTGCGATCGTCCGGAGTGAGGTGAGCAGGGACGACGCATCCGCCACATTTTCCGGCCGTACATTGCCGGTGCCCCAGGTCAACAGCGGCATCATTACCGAAGAGCCCATCATCACCAGATACAGCACCATACTTGCAATCACGCTGACCGCATAGTTCCGGTTCGTCAGGATTTTCACATCCAGGAATGGTTTATCAAGCCCGCATTGGCGCATCACAAAGAATACGCATACAACTGCCCCGGCCAGAAGCGGCAGACCGCCCTCCACGCTGAGCAGGCCGAAACTGCTGATATTTCCGATACCGAGAGTGATCCCGCCGAATGCAATAATACTCTCCACGAAAGATATCACATCGAATTTCTTCTCCTGCAGCTCCAGCACATCCTCAAATACGAACGAGGAGATCACAAAGGACACTGCCATAATCGCCAGCCCGTAAGTCCCCATCATCGTTCCCTTTTTCTCCACGGGATAAACCGTCAGGATAATTACCTGCGCCGCTGTCATCAGTATTCCGTTTCCACACGCCTGGAGCACTCTGCCCACCATCATTAGTCCGAAATTCCCGGCGAAAATACTAAGCAGAAGCCCCAGAATGAATCCGGCGATTCCCGTCAGATACAGCTTTTTCGTCGGAAACCTGGTGATGAGAAACGCTGTCAATGGCATAATCATCCCCATCGCCAGCGAATATCCACTTGTGATCCACTGTCCTATGGAAGTGCTGATTCCAAAATATTCCACTACGTTCGGCAAAGCCGTGGTCATGGCCGTCGATAAGATAGACGACGCAATACCTGAAACGACAAGACACAAAAATATCATGCTCCTCTTTCTGCTGCTTAACTGTACATTTTCATTATTTTTCATGCTGAACCTCCCCGTGAGCACCCTCCATTCTGTGCCATACTTTCTGATTGATATTATCTGCCATCCGGTGCAGAACCTGTTCTGTCCTCTCCAGCTCTTCCGGGGAGATATCCCGGCTTAACGTCCGGTAAAAATCACGGTGTATCTCCCGGATCTTTTCCGCCGCAGGGACCGCCTTTTCCGTCAGATACAGATGCTTGATCCGGCGGTCCTTCTCATCACATTCCACACGGATATATCCCACTTCACTCAGCTTCTTTATGATCTTCGTCAGAGTCCCCCGGTCAACACGGATGCGTTCCGCCATCTCCTGGGGAGACGCCCCGGGATACTGATAAAGATATTCCACATAAAACTGCTGCCCCCAGCCGATCTCAAACTCAGAGAGCCCTCTGTCATAATACATCTTCATAAGCCTGTCAAAAATAGAAACCCAGCGCCCGATATCTGGAAAAACATAATCGCTCATACAAACCTCCCTGCCGCAGCGCACAGGAAAACCCGGCTTTTGACCGGGTTTTCTCACGCAGCCTCTCTATTTTTATGGTGAATTATACATTCCGGGTTCATACTATACCATAAAAATGTAGCGCGCGCAACTATTTTGGCAGCTATAAAGTTCACTAACGCCCGTGTAAAAACATCCGAAAACAGGGACGATTCTCAAACGTATTCTGCGGGGATGGAGGAC
>JAHZHF010000271.1 GCA_019420405.1 Clostridiales bacterium | reverse complement strand
AATCGTCCCTGTTTTCGGATGTTTTTCATACGGGAGTTAATGAACTAAATAGCTGCACAGGATTTGTCGAACTCGTCTGACAATAACTGATAAAATTGTCCTTTTCCATGTGCTATCCTCATGGAGACGCCGGGAAAATCTAATTTTTGTCAGGAGGATGAGTATAAATGGAAAGACAGGTACCAAAAAATGTCCGTCAGATAGGAAATGTGAGTGACAGCCCCAAGATTTATGTGGAGGATTATGTAGATACTTTTTTTGCGCAGCTCTGCGAGAAATGTGAAAAATCGGGAAAAGGCCCCATGGGAGCGTTCCTTGTGGGAGATATTCAGACAGGAGACGACGAGGAATATGTCTATATATACGGAGCGATTCAGATGCACGACCTGAAAATGTCAGGGAATGAATACGTGATCGGGGAAGATACGTGGAAGCGGGCCTACGAGGACTGCAAACAGTATTTTGAGGACGGGGAGATGCTGGGATGGTTCGTGGCCCAGACAGGAGTTCCGCTGACTCCGGAAGCGTCCACGGTGAAGCTGCACAAAAAGTCCTTTCCCAAGAAGAATACAGTCTTTATTATGAAAGATCCTGTGGAAAAGGAAGAGACGTACTATGTACATAAAATGAATGACCTGATGGAGATCGGCGGGCATTACACGTATTATGAGAAGAATCCGTGCATGCAGAATTATATGATCTCCAGTCGAAAAAAAAATGGGGTATTTCCATCGGAAACTGTTGAGGACAGAGCTGCGAAGGACTTTCGTAATCTGGCTCGAAAACGGGGCGAATACAGGAAGGGTAAGAGAGCCGGAGGCCTGATGTATGCGGCAAGCGCATGTCTGGTGCTTGTTATTGTTATTATGGGAGTTACCATGATAAACAGTTTTGACCGGATGCGTTCTGTACAGAATACGCTGGACACAATCGCCGGAAGGACGGATTCTGTGGAAACTCAGGAGACGAGCGGAGAGGTGACAGCGGTAACGTCGGAGGAACAGGCGGGCAGTAACGAAGATGCGGCGGCATCGTCTGAGGCATCATTAGAGGCAGCGTCAGGAGATGAGGAAGGTTCACAGGCTGAGCAGGACAGCGCATCTGCGGAAGATGGACAGGCTTCGGAAACGGATGCCCTGACGGCAGATGATTCTTCGGATGATGGATCTGCTTCCGCTCAGAGTGGATCAGACGAAAGTGCAACGGACGGAGATGGACAGGCTGTCATTGCAGAGGGTGAAAACGGGAGCGACGGTGTTTATGTTGTGGAAGAGGGAGATACACTGGCGATCATAAGCAGAAAGGTATACGGTGATGTAACTCATGTGGATGCAATATGCCGGATGAACGGGCTTACTGACGGAAATCTGATTTATATCGGACAAAAATTGCTATTGCCCTGAAATCATGGTATAATGACTGCGCACAGCGCAGGCCGGGCCGATTTTTCCGGTCTGCTCCGCGAGGATGCGCAGGGATTCGGATAAGAATTATGCCGGCTAAAGCCAACCCGAATCCCGCGCGCAAGACTCGCGAGCGAGTCTTGAATGCACAAGAAGTTAGATCAAAATTAAGGGGAGTCAAATGACACAAAAGAAAAAAACATATCTTAAGATTTTAACACCCCCGGACGACTTAAGTGAGATAAAGAAGAAGATGCGGCGGATCAGGCATGAAAAGGCCGGGCGCATCCTCTCCACGCTGGTGATGCTTCTGCTCGCGGTTTGCGGCACATTTCTGCTGATGAAGACGCAGTCTTACGGTCTGGCCAGGATCGCGTCCCAGTATTCAAGCAATGTGTCAGATACGAGTGGTTACGCGCAGTTTGCAGACGGAATTGTCCGCTATAACCGGGACGGAGTATCCTTCCTGAACAGGGAGAATGAAGAGCAGTGGATACAGCCCGCCCAGATACAGAATCCGGTGATCGTAGTGAGAGAGAGCTCTTTTGCTGTGGCTGATACTGGAGGGAACACGATCATGGTGTTCTCGGAAGAGGGGCTCAAAGGCGAGATCGAGACAACCCTTCCGATTGAGAAAATTGCCACATCGGATCAGGGAATTGTCAGTGCGATCCTGAACAATGAAAGCTCGCCACAGATTATTTCCTATGATGCTACGGGAAATGTTCTGGTGGAGCAGCAGGTGTCGATCAGTACAACAGGTTATCCGGTGGCAATGGACTTGTCTGACGATGGAAATACTCTCGCTGTTTCTTATCTGTATACATCGGGGGCGCAGATTTGTTCCAGGGTAATCTTTTATAACTTTGGTGAAACAGGGCAGAACCAAACTGATAATATCATTTTCCAGGAAGAATATCAGGATACAGTGATGGCGGAGATCTTTTTCATGGCAAACGGAGCATCCGTGGCGGTAGGGGACAATTCATTCGTGATCTACAGCAGCGGTGATAATCCGGAGAAAGTGCAGGAAGTCAAAATAGACCAGGAGATCCAGAGCGTATTTCACTCGGATAAGTATATCGGATTTATCCTGCTTAACCGGGAAAAATCAGGATATGAGCTGCGTCTGTACAACCGCCGGGGCGATCCGGTGATAACAAAAGAGATCCCGGGCATGTACAGTCATGCAAAGATACAGGGGGATGAGGTAGTTATGTGGGAGGGCAGTATGTGCTGCATTATCACAGACACCGGAATTACCAAATTCGAAGGGGATATAAACGTGGAGCCGCTGGAACTTTTCCGCGCGCCCGGTTTAAACAGATACTATGTGATGAGCGTCGGAGAGCTCAGAGTGATCTATCTGACGAAATAGGAGATATTATGGATAACTGGCTTTTAATTAGTGTTGCAGTAATTGTTATTGTATGTATTGTAGTGGGATATGTGAAGGGATTCTTAAAACTTGGAATATCCCTTCTCTCGACAATACTGACGATCGTAATTGTGCTGGTGTGTTCTCCGTATGTGGCAGATGCACTGTCGAAATATACGCCGGTGGACGATTATATCCAGGAGAAAATTGTGGAGACCTTTATGCCGGATATATCATCAGAACAGCTTAGTCAGGCGGATTTAAGCGGTACGCCGCTGGAGGAACTGACGCCGGAACAAATCGCTGATCCTGAGAGCTTAAACTGGGATTTGCTGGGAATTACAGCCGACGATATACTGAGCGTGATCGGAGAGATTCCAAAAGATGTCCAGATCCAGGAGATTGAGAACTCAACGCTTCCGCAGTTTTTAAAAGACCTGCTTCTGGAGAATAATAACAGTACAATCTACGAAGCGCTTGGTGTGGACAGTTTTCCAGAATATGTGGCAGCATATATTACAAGACTGGTGCTGCAGCTTATTTCGTTCCTGGTGACTTTCATGCTGGCGATTATCATCGTGAAAGCGCTGATGTTTGCAGTGAATATTATCGGGGAGCTTCCGGTACTCGGCCTGATCAATCACATTGCGGGAGGCGCATTAGGACTTGTGCTTGCACTGGTGATTGTCTGGATTGGATTTCTCGTGATGACTCTGATTTATACAACGGAAGCCGGAGCAGCATGCTTCGAGATGATGGAGAAGAGCACGCTGCTGAGATTTTTATATGAGACGAATCCGCTGCTGATCAGGCTGTTGGGATTTTAGCAGACTCGGACTAGGAAAAGAACTCAGAAAAATCGTAACAGTTCAGCAATAAAGTTCACTAACGTCCGTATGCAAAACATCCGAAAACAAAAGTTTTACTGAGACGTATTCTGCAGGATGGAGGACGACTCCGGGCTTCGCTCCAGGGAATAAGGGAAACTACAAAGTACCGGATACGGATTA
>JAHZHF010000270.1 GCA_019420405.1 Clostridiales bacterium | reverse complement strand
TCCGATCTCGTAGACGTCCTCCATCCCCGGATTCTCTGTGTCAAGCGACTTCTGGGCTGTGAGAAATACTTTCTGCCCTTCCACCATCGCCTCCTGAACCGCGGCGATAGACCGCTCCCGGCTCACGTCAAAATGTACGACCATCTCCGGCAGGATCGTCATTCCCCTGAGCGCCACCATGGGCAGACTCATTCTTTCGTTGTCCATTTCATTTCCTCC
The DNA here is from genome assembly GCA_019420405.1 of Clostridiales bacterium. GTDB lineage: Bacteria > Bacillota > Clostridia > Lachnospirales > Lachnospiraceae > Mediterraneibacter. The sequence continues at coordinate 3,575 of JAHZHF010000270.1, read as the reverse complement.
TGTCAGCAAGTCCGAAAATATATAAAGGCAGGTACAGATGGTTCTCCCCACTGCACCCGCCTCTTAACTGCTCTGTTGTATTTATACTGTCCGGCTCTATGCACTCTCTGATTTCAGGAATGATCTCCGCTCCTCGCCGTCGCGCAGATACAGCGGGCTTCCTGTTCCGTTCACCGCTTCTTTTGTGATCCGGCATTCTTTGATCGTGTCGTCTGACGGCACCTGATACATCGTGTCCATCATGATCTTCTCCATGATCGCGCGGAGTCCTCTCGCTCCTGTCTTTCTCGCGAGTGTCGTCTCCGCAATCGCGGTCAGCGCTTCACGGTCAAATTCAAGCTTCACTCCGTCCAGTTCCAGAAGCTTCTGGTACTGCTTCACAATCGCGCTCTTCGGCTCTGTCAGAATCCGGATCAACGCCTCCTTATCCAGAAGCTCCAGTGAAACCGTCACCGGAAGTCTGCCCACAAGCTCCGGAATCAGCCCGTACTTCACGAGATCCTGCGGAAGTACCTCGTGGAGAAGCACATCCATGTCATATTCGTGTTTCGTCGCAATCTCCGCGTTGAATCCGATGGATTTCCGGTCAAGTCTTGTCTCGATAATCTTGTCAATCCCCTCAAACGCGCCTCCGCAGATGAAGAGAATATTCGTAGTATCGATCTGGATCAGCTCCTGATGCGGATGTTTCCTTCCTCCCTGAGGCGGAACAGAAGCGACCGTTCCCTCGATGATCTTTAAGAGCGCCTGCTGTACTCCCTCACCGGAGACATCACGGGTAATGGACGGATTCTCTGATTTCCTCGTGATCTTGTCAATCTCGTCAATATAGATAATCCCGTGCTCCGCGCGCTCGATATCTCCGTCCGATGCCTGGATCAGTTTCAGAAGGATATTCTCCACATCCTCACCCACATATCCGGCCTCGGTGAGAGCCGTGGCATCTGCAATGGCAAAGGGAACATTTAAGACCTTCGCGAGCGTCTGCGCGAGAAGCGTCTTGCCGCACCCGGTAGGTCCGAGCATAAGAATGTTGCTCTTCTGGAGCTCCACGCCCAGATCCTGCTCTGCCATGATCCTCTTATAATGATTATAGACCGCAACGGAAAGTACTTTTTTCGCCTCATCCTGCCCAATTACATAATCATCCAGAAACGCCTTCATCTCCTCAGGCGTAAGCAGGTTAATATCGTCAAAGATCTCCCTGTCGTCGTAATCCAGCTCCTCCTCAATAATCTCAGAGCAGATGGCAACACATTCATCACAGATATAAGTCCCGTTCGGACCTGCGATCAGCTTCCTCACCTGTGCCTGTGTTTTATTGCAGAAAGAACATCTTACGATATCATCCGTCATCCTGCCTGTCATTTTGCCTGCCATATATGTCACCTCATACTGATATTAGTGATTTACGATCACTTCGTCGATCAGCCCGTAAGCTTTTGCCTCCTCAGCGGACATGAAGTTATCGCGCTCTGTATCGGCCTTGATCGTCTCGATATCCTGTCCTGTATTCGCAGCCAGGATCTCATTTAACTTCTGCTTCGTGCGCAGGATATGCTCAGCCGCGATCTGGATCTCCGTCGCCTGTCCCTGGGCCCCGCCTGACGGCTGATGGATCATGATCTCCGCATTCGGAAGCGCGAACCTCTTGCCCTTCTTTCCTCCGGAAAGCAGGAAGGCACCCATGCTGGCCGCCATACCGATGCACACGGTTGACACATCACATTTAATATACTGCATGGTGTCATAGATCGCAAGCCCTGCTGTAACAGATCCGCCCGGGCTGTTGATATAAAGCTGGATGTCCTTATCCGGGTCATCCGCCTCAAGGAAAAGGAGCTGCGCAACGACAAGGCTTGCCGATACATCATTGACCTCTTCCCCAAGGAAAATAATTCTCTCTTTTAACAGTCTGGAATAAATATCGTAGGAGCGCTCCCCCCGGCTTGTCTGCTCAACGACATAAGGTACTAAACTCATCTTTATACCCCTTTCTTTTTGCTCTAAAAGAGGTGTGCCGCCGGGCACACCTCACAGGAAGTAACGCAGGATTCTCACGCCCGCTTTACTTCCCGGTCAAATTACTCTTCTACTGCTGCGTCCGCGATCAGCGTTACCGCATCCTGAACGGCAATGTCTTCCTTCATCTGTTTTTTCTCATTGTCGCCCATGAATTCTTTGAGTTTCTCAACTTCCATCTGGTAAGAGTCAGCCATCTTCTTAAGCTCCTCCTCAAGGCGCTCGTCGGAAACCTCGATATTCTCAGCCGCTACGACAGCCTCAAGAACCAGTCTTGTGCGGATACGCTCCTCAGCCTGCGGACGGAACTCTTCCATCATCTTCTCCTCGGAGAGTCCTGTGAACTGGAAGTACTGCTCCATCGTCAGTCCCTGCTGCATGATACGGCGTGCAAAATCGTCTGCCATCTGTCTTGCCTGCAGGTCGATCATCGGCTCCGGAATGTCGATTGTCGCATTCTCAACAGCCTTCTTCACGGACTGATCCTCTCTCTTCTGCTTTCCTTCGCGCTCCTTGCGCTCTTTGATCTTAGCCTTTACTTCCGCCTTATACTCATCAACTGTCTCGCTCTTCTCAGATACGTCAGATACGAACTCGTCATCGAGCTCCGGAAGCTCTTTTACCTTGATCTCATTTACCGTGCATTTAAATACGGCAGCCTTGCCAGCCAGTTCCTCTGCCTGGTAGTCCTCCGGGAATGTCACGTTCACTTCCATCTCTTTGCCGATCTCAGCGCCAACAAGCTGCTCCTCAAATCCCGGAATAAACGCTCCGGAACCGATTGTAAGCGGATAGTTCTCGCCTTTTCCGCCCTCGAACGCCTCGCCGTCTACAAAGCCTTCAAAGTCCAGTTTAACCTCATCCTTCTCCTGAACAGCTCTGTCAGTTACGTCAACTGTTCTCGCGTTGCGCTCACGCTCTTTGTCGATCTCCTCATCAACTTCCTTCTGTGTAACTCTTGTAGAAGTTTTTTCTACTTTCAGTCCTTTATATTCACCGAGCTCAACTTCCGGCTTCACTGCGACCTCTGCTGTGAAGATAAACGGTTTACCCTTCTCAAGCTGGGTAATCTCAACTTTCGGCTGGGATACGATCTCGAGCTCACACTCATCGTATGCCTTTCCATATGCCTCTGAAATCATATGATTTGCCGCCTCGTCATAGAACACTTCCGGCCCGAACATCTTCTCGACCATCTGGCGCGGCACCTTGCCCTTACGGAATCCCGGAAGGCTGATTTTGCTGCGTTCTTTCAGATAAGCAGCCTGGAGCGCCTTCTCTACCTCATCCGCTGATACCTCGATCGTCAGCTTCGCCATATTATGCTCTAATTTTTCTACCTGTAAACTCATTTTCTTTTTTCTTCCTCCTTGAATGCGCAAAATCATCTCTCTGCTCCCGATGCGGGAGGGCATTTGCAGTCATTGCAACAGTATAGCACACAGATGCGCATATTTCCAGTGTTTTTTGCGATCTTTATATTATTTCAGTAACAGTTCAGCTATTTAGTTCATTAACTCCCGTATGAAAAAACGTCCGAAAACAGGGGCGAT
>JAHZHF010000027.1 GCA_019420405.1 Clostridiales bacterium | reverse complement strand
CAAAATCAGGAAATATTTTATTATGTAAGTAATTAGCAAGTGGCAAACTTGGGAGGTTCAAGCGCGTCGTATGCGTATGGAAGAGGTGTGTTGATAAAAGGATAATAATTATTCATAGCAGGATGATTCCCAGATATTTTCTAAACAGTGTATGGAAGAAAAGACTGAACTATTACAATTTAATTGACAAACACCCGTGTATGTGCTATATTCATCCCAAGCAATCGAAAGGGAGTAGCTGAACGCCCGCAAGGGTGGTTTTGTAATCGTCAATCGGTGCTGAGAAGCACCCGTAGCAAATGAGATAGCAAGACTTTTATTGTGGCAGAGGTCATGATAAAGGTCTTTTTTTATCATACGAAAGGGACTCCGAAACAGGCTTCACTTATTATAAATGCCTCCTCTGCCGCATAACTTGCTGGAGAGAAGGAGAGAAAAGATGAAGGAAAATGAAATTCAGAAAACACAAATGAAACATGAAATCTCGGGGAAGCGTGAACTGGAACAGGCAGAAACAGCGGGCGAGAAAGCTCTGTGGAGTCTCTACATTGCCCGAGATACTCTGAACAGTGCGAAAAAATGGGGAATGGCCGATCTGTTTGGCGGAGGGCTCATTACGAATTTTATCAAACACTCGAAAATGGATACGGCGGAACCCCAGCTTGCACAGGCGAAGAAAGATCTGGAAGCCTTTGAAAAAGAATTAAAAGATATCCACGTAACAGCTGATCTCCGGATGGAGATCGGAAGTTTCCTTTCGTTTGCGGATTTCTTTTTTGACGGGCCGGTCGCAGATTATATGGTGCAGAGCAGAGTTCGGAATACACTGGAAGATATCGATGATGCAATCTTTCATGTGGAAGCATTGATGGAGCAGATTAAAAATTACAGGGAGGTCAGGTAATATGGGATGTCTGGGAAATGTTTTATGGTTTATCTTCGGCGGACTGATCAGCGGATTGAGCTGGGGCCTTGCAGGCTGTCTCTGGTGCATAACGATTGTGGGAATCCCAATAGGAATGCAGTGTTTTAAGTTGGCGTCGCTTAGTTTCTTCCCGTTTGGGAAAGAGGTGCAGTACGGAGGCGGGGCAGGGTCGCTGATTCTGAACGTGCTGTGGCTGATCATTTCCGGAGTGCCGCTGGCGCTGGAACATCTGGCATTTGGGATGCTTCTGTGTGTCACGATCATCGGGATCCCGTTTGGAATGCAGCACTTCAAACTTGCCAAGCTGGCGCTGATGCCGTTCGGGGCGGAAGTGTACTAAAGGGTACCTTCGTTTCATTACGGAGGAGGCGGATTAAGTATTGTGATTGTTCCTTCGGTGCAGGTTGATTTTGATAGTATTTTGTTATATCAAGAGAAAGAAAATGCGGGCTCAGGACGCCCGTGTTTTATGGGGATTAAAAATGAACATAAATGATAATACAGAATGGAAAACAATAGAAATTGACCGTGAGGATATGCTTGCCCTGACTAGGCGGATGAACGTGAAACGGTCTTCGATTACGAGAATCGCGGGGGCTTACGTTGATCCTGACGGTTTCATTGATGGGACGTTTAATACCAGATTTCTGAAACTGTCCGGTTCGGATAAGGCGAAAAATCTCGAAATTGCGAAAACGATCCCTTTTGGGGAGACGAACAGAGAGGTGAAACGATACGTGATCCCGGAATCGGCAAGGGGCAGGGACAGTGTCTGGCAGCTCCTGATGGGAGCGCGGGCCTCCGGACTGGAAAATGATGCGCTTCTCGATGTGTTTTATGATTTGGTGGCAGAGAAATATCAGTCCGACAGCGAGTACGGAATATTTCTTTTTCATGACCGATATGATATTCCTGCGAAGGCGGCGGATCATGAGCGTCTGGGCGAGTCGGAGCAGATGTTCGAGTATCTGATCTGTGCGGTATGTCCGGTGAGCGGCGGCTATGAGCCGGGAGAACCGGAGTGCGGATTTCTGTTTCCGGCGTACTCGGATGGCGGGGCGCTGGTGAACTGTGTGGATATTTATCAGAGGGATGGGAAAGAGAGCGGATTGTTACATCTGGTTCACTAGTGCTCAGGAAATCTCTTGACTTAAGTCTGAAATCGGACTATAATCGATGGTACGAAATCGGACTTTGGAGGAAATGCAATGAAGATCCATCAGGAATACGAAGTGCAGGAATTCAACAGGCTTTACAAAGAGCTTGACGAACTGTACCATGAGACCGCTTTAAAACTGGGTATCTCGGACAGTGCGTTTACCATTATGTATGTGGTCTGCGTCCTGGGAGACGGCTGTCTGCAAAAGGATGTCTGCCGTGAGGCTTATATAAGCAAACAGACGATCCACTCTTCGGTAAGAAATCTGGAGCGCAGAGGCTATCTTTATCTGGAAAAAGGGAACGGACGGGATAAGCATATTCGTCTGACAGAGGCGGGAAGAAAATTTATTGACGAAAGGATCAGACCCATAGTGGAAGCGGAGAACCGGGCTTTCCAAGAGATGAGCGGAGAAGAGAGAAGCCTGTTTATCCGGCTGTCCGACAAATATGTAGAGAATTTCGAGCGGCTCCTTAAAGAAGAAAATCTGGTAGTGTCAAATGAGTTATGAAAAAACAGAGTCAAAGAAATAGGCTCAGATTGAACCTTGAAAATTGCAGATATGAAGTTTGATGGCAGCTTACGCCACCCTTGACAGCACACAAAAGCAATGCTCTGAACAACTTATCGACGGCGATGAACTCAGGAACAGGCTGGTTTCTCCGTCTGGGTCACAGCATTTTAGCATTGCTTTTGTGTGCCATCAAGGGTAAATCCCTCCGGGATGGCTGAGTTGTTATCTCTGGCTTCGAATCTAGGAACAGACTGTATCCTCGTTTCCTGATTTCTGCATCTGTAGGATGGTCTGTTGACCGAGGAAGATGAGCAGCTGCCACTTGCCGGGCATATTGTCCGCATTCTCTAAGTGTTCTACTTTATTGAGGACCCGGTAGTTGTTGTGTTTATGCGGCCTGAGAAAGTTGTAGTAAGCCACCCAGAGAGCTAGGTCATAGTTGGCGCCGTCGATGTTGTCAAAGCCGTTTGTCATTCGGTAAGAGGATTTATAAGTACGGTTGAGCCGTTCGATCATCTGTTTGAAAGGGCGGTGCTCTTTGGAGACGGCATCGTCGTTGGTAAGTCCGATTACCTGTGTGATCTGGAAGGTGAATGCTTCCCCAAACTTTTTGGCGAACTCCATGGCGGCCAGAGGATAGGCGCTGTAACCATCTGCAATGAATTTAAAAGATTCCGGGAGCTTTTTCAGACTACGGAACGCCATGCGCATGGCAAGGATACAGGGACCGACTCCACGGTTGTCAGAGACCTGATAGCCGATGATGGACCGTGTGGCAGCATTCATGATAAGCCAGACATAGGTTTTGATGCCCCGGACCTTGATATAGGTTTCGTCAGCAGTAAAGACCGGCCCTTTTTCGTACGGAAACTGGTCTACAAAGGGTTTTACGCAGATTGCGGCGGTTTTACAATAGTTGGCGATCTGCTGATGAGAGATATTGATGTTGTACAGGTCTTTAAGAGCCTGTGAAGTTTTCCTAAGCGAAAGGCCGAGGTTTACGCGGAGGGTCAGGCACAGTGACATAACATGGGCGTTATGCCTGCTGAACTTCAGGGAAGAAGCTCCCTTTGGAAGAGTATTTAAGTCCATGCGGAAAAAATCTATCGTGAACTGACGGTAGATGTAATGAAGTTTGTATTTATTCTTTCCGAAGTCCTCCAGCAGATCCTTCTTATCAACTTTCTTCAGATTGTGGAGATAGTAAGGACACTCGGGATTCACGCATTTATGGAGGATGAAGTGTTTCCGTTCTTTTTTAGCTACAAGAGCTTTCCCGCAGTGAGGACAGCGCAGGGTAAACTGCTTAGAGAAGCGGTTCTCTTCGGGAGAGAAGTTGGTGCTGCATACTTTGCAGCTGAGCTGTCCGGCTTTGCCATTATTGCGGTAGAGATAAAGCTTAGGAGCACCACAGGAAGGACAATGGCAATCATCAGGGATGTCGCAGGGTTTCCGCCGGGAGATCGGCTTGATCTTTTTGCCGTAACGGTGTTCAAGGTAAGGGATGAGGAACTGCCAGTGCCACTCATGCTGATGGAACTGGATTCTGGGAAGTTTATCGACTTTAAATTTTTGGTATTTCGGGGAATGGGAATCATCAAATGCCCACTGCTTGAGTGGGATGTATCTGCAGATAAAATTTAATAACCAGCAATTCATCTGATAAAGGTATTGAATGATGGTGAGAAGATAAAGTATAATGTTCATGAGCATTGGCTCCTTTCGGGGATGTTGTTTTGGTCGATGACATTATACACGAAAAGGGAGGTCAATGCTCTTTTTATTTGCAAACCTCCGAAAAATCAAGGAAAAACGTAACTTTAAACAATAAAAAACATGGTAGTTTTGACACTACCGAAAATCTGGTGGAGGACAGATCATGAAAATGGTGCTTTCTTTTTTAAAACCATACAGGAAGCTGTGCGTATTTACGATTTTTGCCATGCTTCTGGATGTGGCTGGAGGATTGCTGGTTCCCCGGCTGACCGCGGATATGATCAATATCGGTGTGGAGAGTAAAAACATGGACTATATCATCGGGAGAGGAATCGCCATGCTGGCTGTCGCGGTTCTTGCAGGAGCAGGAGCGCTTCTGGGGAGCTGGCTGTGTGCGGATCTGTCTGCCAGACTCGGGCGGGATATGCGTAATGCGGTCTATGAAAAGTCGCTCACTCTTTCCACCCACGACTTTGAACAGTTCAGCACAGGTTCTATGATTACACGGACTCTGAACGATATTAATATCATCCAGCAGTCCGTCGTCTGGTGTATCCAGATGGTTCTCCCTGTGCCGGCCGTGTGTGTGATGGGGGTAGGGATGGCCTTTGCAATTGATTCTGTGATGGGCTTTCTGCTGATTGCCGTGACTGTGCTGATCATCGTGCTGGCAGTTCTTGTCACCCGGAGAGCGTCTGAGATCTTCAGCAGACTCCAGCGTCTGCTGGACCGGATGAATGTGGTGCTCAGGGAGAACCTGACAGGAGTGCGCGTCATCCGCGCGTTCTGCAAGGAGTGCGATGAGGAGAAGAGGATGCGCAGATCTTTTGAAGATTATGCGGAGACTGCGGTCAGCGCGAATCTCTTGTTCGCAGGTCTTGAGAGCGCGGCGTTCTTCATGATTAATATATGCATTGTTGCGATTCTGTGGCTTGGAGGGAACAGAATCGGTGCGGGGGTTATGGAGATTGGAGATATCACGGCGCTGACAGAATATTCGATTCTGATCCTTTTCTATATCATTATGGCACAGATGGTCATCATCCTTCTGCCGCGGGCAAGGGTGTGCATCGGGAGGATCAAAGAAGTGCTTGAGAAAGAGCCAGAAATAGTGGACGGCCCCGGAAAGATGAATCGGGTGCCGGAGCAGACGAGCATGGTACCGGAGCAGACGCGCGTGATACCGGAACAGAGGCGCAGTCGGGAAGAAAATGTCCCTTCTGCGGAGGCAGCGTGCTTTAGGAATGTATCTTTCCGTTTTCCCGATGCGGACGAATATGCCCTGTCCGGCCTGGATTTTGTGTGCCGGCGTGGGGAGACGACAGCAGTAATCGGAGGTACGGGGAGCGGAAAATCTACAATCGCAAAACTTTTCCTGCGGTTTCATGATGCCACAGAAGGAACGGTCAGCGTAAATGGCAGCGATGTCCGGGATATCTCTCAGGAAGAACTGCGAAGCCATATCGCCTATGTGCCTCAGAAGGCATGGCTTTTCTCCGGGACGATCGCGGAAAATCTGCGGCAGGGGAATGAGCAGGCGGATGAAGAGGAAATGCGCAGGGTGCTTCGTGTGGCGCAGGCAGATTTTGTGAGTGGTCTGTCGAATGGGCTGGATGCCCGTGTGGCACAGGGCGGAACGAATTTTTCGGGCGGTCAGAAACAGAGACTTTCCATTGCGAGAGCACTTATGAAGAAGGCAGATCTGTACATTTTTGACGACAGTTTTTCTGCTCTGGATTTCAAGACGGATGCCGCGCTCAGAAAGGCGCTGAAGCAGGAAGTATCGGACGCGGCTGTCCTGATTATCGCACAGAGAATCAATACGATACTGGATGCGGACCAGATCCTGGTGCTCGATGAGGGCAGGATCGTGGGGAAAGGAACTCATGAAGAACTTATGAAAAATTGTCCGGTGTATCAGGAGATCGCAGGATCTCAGATGAAGGGAGGTGCCGCAGGTGTCTGAACGTGAGGATTCAGTATATGAAAATTCAGCATATGAAAACTCGGGATATGAAAATGAACATGCGGCATATGATGAGGAGATGGAGTATGCGGTGCCGGTGAATGCGACAGCGGCGGTTCTCAGGCTGTGGAGAATGATGGGGAGAGAGCGCATCCGCCTCATGATTGTAGCGGCGTCAGTAATATTTTATACAATTCTGTCCGTTGCAGCCCCGGTATACAGTGCCGGAATTGTGGATCTGCTCTGGGAGAATATTCAGAGCGCAGTAAAATCCGGCGAACAATTCCGGGTGACCTGGGAACAGGGCGGCCGCCAGATTCTGATCCTGCTTGTGATCTACACGGTTACGGGAATCCTGTATACATTCCAGAGTTTCCTGATGGCAGGATTTGCTGAGCGGCTGAGCCTGGAACTGAGAACCCGGATCAGCAGGAAGCTGAACCGGCTTCCGCTCTCCTTTTTTGACCGGCATAAGCCGGGAGAAGTGTTGAGCCGTGCTACCAATGACCTGGATAAAATGTCAGAGGTACTGCAGACCGGGCTTTTGAAGCTGTTTACTGCTGTCGGGATGGTTGTGGGTTCCCTGATTATGATGTTTCAGTTTCATGTCGGGCTTACCCTGATTTTTCTCGTCTTCACGGCACTGTCTCTTGTATCTACCAGACTGTTCGCCGCAAAGACGCTTAAATACGCCATGCGGCGGCAGCAGGCGGCAAGCCGGGTGACCGGACAGGTGGAGGAATCCTACAGCGGCCGGACGGTTATCAAGGCGTTTAACCAGGAGGAGAACAGTAAAAAAGAGATGAGGGACGCAGTAGAAGAACTGGCTGAAACTTCCAGAAAAGCGGACTTTATGATGAATGCCGTGAATCCTTTTATCCGCCTTGTAAACCGTCTTGGGCAGGCGGTGATTGCTGTTGCAGCAGGGTGGCTTCTCCTGAATGGTGTGCTTACCGTCGGAGTGTTCCAGGCGTTTTTCCAGTATGTATACCAGGCGTCAGAGCCGCTGACGGAGGCGGCGTATATGATTAATTCTCTCCAGTCTTCGATCGCTTCGGTAGAACGGATCTTTGAGCTGCTGGATGAGGAAGAAATATGTAAAGAACCGGAACGTCCATCCGATGTAGAGCGGGCACACGGTCAGGTTGAATTCCAGAATGTACGTTTCGGATATACACCTGATAAGATTCTTATGAAAGATATCAGTTTCTCTGTAAACCCGGGAGAGAAGATCGCCGTAGTGGGAAGCACTGGGGCAGGAAAGACAACACTCATTAATCTGCTCATGCGCTTCTATGAGGTAAACGGCGGGAAGATACGTCTGGACGGGGCTGAGACCGCTACTATGACATACGAAGGACTGAGAAAGAATTTCGGAATGGTGCTCCAGGATACCTGGCTCTTTGACGGTACGATCGCAGATAATATCGCCTACGGGCGGCCGGATGCCTCCAGGGAGGAAATCATCGCGGCAGCAAAGGCGGCGAGAGCAGATTTCTTTATCCGTACCCTGCCGAAGGGCTATGATACGATGTTAAACGGCGATGCGGAGACAATTTCTGCAGGACAGAGACAGCTTCTGACCATTGCCAGAGTGATGCTCTGCGATCCGGCGGTGCTGATTCTGGATGAGGCGACGTCCAGCGTGGACACCAGGACGGAGATGGAGATCGGGCGGGCGATGAACGCACTTATGAAGAACCGGACCAGCTTCGTGATCGCCCATCGGCTGTCCACAATTGTGGATGCAGATCTGATTCTGGTCATGCAGGACGGAACTATTATCGAGACTGGAAATCACCGGGAGCTTTTGCGGGCGAATGGGGCGTATGCGGATCTGTATAACAGTCAGTTTGCGTAATAATATTTCCTTTCAGATCACCTCCGGAGGCAGGGATGATGGGAAAATCGTATTCTGTGACGGAAATAGTATTATCTAAACAAGCTGATAAATGTGGAAATGGCGCGGCCAGAGGGCTTTCAAAATCGGAAAGCCTTCCGGCCGCGCCTTACTTTTTGGAAAAATTTGCCAGAAAGCAGCAGTGATTTCGAAAAACTTTCTGTGAAGATGGAGCGTTTGGATGGGCGACTTTGTAGGGAAATTAGAGAAATTTAAAGTTCCAGGTACAGACGTTAGGGCTTCCGATGGGGTTGTTTGAGCGAATGCGAGCTGCCCATTAGAAGCCCTTGTCGTCTGTATCTGGAACTGCTGCAATTAATTTTTGGGAAATTACACAAAAAAGAAAATATTTTTTATATATAAATTACAAAAAAGAAAAAATTTTCTAAAAAGTATTGAATTTTGAAACTAGAATGCTATGATGAGAACAACAGGAGCAACAGAAAACGTAGAAAGAAGTAAAGGAGGAATGCTTAAAATGATGAAACCAGAAGAACTGCGGGAGCAACTGAAAGGAATTACTATAATCAGTATTACGCCATTTAAAGAGAACGGAGAATTTGACGCGTATGGTTATGAGAAAAATCTTAAATTCCTGGTTCAGGGTGGCCTGGATAAAACCAATTCCGTAATTGTAATTTGTGGTAGTACAGGTGAGTGCGGGGCAATGGCAACGGACGAGCGGAAGATGATTCTGGAAATGGTTGTAGATACGATCGGTGACACAATACCGATTATTCAGGGATGCAACAGTACAAATGTAAATGAATCTATTGAATTAGCTCATCATGCACAAGATCATGGCGCATCGGGAATAATGGCGCTGTCACCATACTATTATCCTCCTAAGGATGAGAACTGTATTTATTCATTCTATAAAAAACTTTCGGATAATACAGATCTTGGGATTTTGCTGTACAACAATTTTGAGGTAATGAATGTTGATTGTCCGATTTCTGTTCTGAAACGGTTGAAGGAGCTGCCTAACATTGTAGGAATGAAAGAATGTACACCTGCGTTTTATAAGATGACCCGTGTTGTACAGGAAATAGGCGATAAGATTTCAGTTGTAAATGGGCATGGAGAATTTCTGGAGCCGTTTGCGGCTATGGCGGGCACTGCAGGCTTTATTTCCAGTATGTCCAACATTGTCCCGGATCGAAGCGTAGCGATCTGGAAAGCACGTTCTTCCGGTGATTATGCCGAAGCGAAACGGATCAGAGATACGATGATTCCCTATATGGATCTGGCAGTTAAATATTCGGGTATGGGAGGAGAATATAAAGTGATTGCTCTTCTGAAATATATGGCAGATTTGGCGGGATCGTGTGGAGGATTTGCTAGGATACCTGTAGTTCCACTGACCGAGGATGAAAAAGCAGAGGCAAGAGATGTTGCGAAACAGATTGGTATTATCTGAAAAAGACGGAAGGAGAAAAGTGTATGAAAAAGAAAAGCTGGAAGAAGATGAGTTGTCTGCTGGCGGCAAGTATGGTAACAGTAATGGCAGCGGCGTGTGGATCAGAGAACAATGATACCGGTTCAGGAGAGGACACTTTGTCAGAAGAGCAGGTTACAATTACGTTTATGAGAACGGGAACACCGGAAGTGCTTCATGAAATCTTTGATCCGATTATCGAATCATTCGAAGAAGAGTATCCTAATATTAATGTTGACATGCAGGATCTGGGATGGTCCGACGCAGAGACAACACTTCAGGTAATGGCGTCGTCACAGACACTTCCTGATGTGATGTACCATCTTCCGGCATCTATATTTGATATGGCGGATAAAGGGCTTATAGAGGACCTTACCCCATATATGGATGACGAACTGAAAAATGATATCTATCCCTCTCTGCTGGAAGCCGGACAGTATGATGGGAAGCAGTATATGGTCCCCTGTGGAGCACTTACACTTCTGTATTGGTATAATACGGAACTGTTTGAGCAGGCAGGTCTGGATCCGGATAATCCGCCGGCTACATGGGATGAGTTCCTTGCGGCAGCTAAAGCAATCAGTGAAAATACAGATGCAGCAGGACTGGCAATGTATGGGATGCCAAGTGGCGGAGAAACTTCATTCTTCTTTGAGTCACTGTTCGCAAGCGAAATAGGTGGCGAGACATGGGATGGAGAGAGGTATACATACGAATATGAAGAGAACCGTGAAGCGGCAATTAATACGCTTGAATTCATTCAGGAACTGACACAGTATTCGCAGGGAGCTGTGGAGGAAACATCAAGATTTGATATCAGAACCATGCTTCGGGATGGAACAGTGGGAATGGCGCTTGATGCAGTTAATATGGCAAATCAGATACAGGATGGGTTGGACAGCGGAAAGTTTAAAGTGGCACAGCTGCCGGCAGGAACAAGTGGGAAGCAAATGTCCGCAGTCAATGTAGGTGGATTCTTTATTCCTACGAATAGTGAGCATAAGGAGGAAGCATGGACGTTTTTACGGTATCTTATGAATACTGATAATCAGAAAGCACATAGTGCATATGGCTCCATCCCGATTCTTAAATCAGAGGCGGAGACTTATGATACGAGCGATCATTACTGGGCTACAATCATAAAATCTGTAGAGGACAGTGTACCGGAAGGAGTATGCCCGAAGACAAATTCTCTTTGGAATCTTACAGGAGAACAGCTCCAGCTTCTGATGATGAATAATCAGGACGCTGAAACCACTCTGGATAATATCATAGCAGGACACGAAGAAATTTACAACGAATAAAAGAGAATTGGAGGTGATGGCGCCGATAGACAATAATCAGGTACATCGGCGCTGTCTCCTTTATCAGTTGATTGTGGTGGCAGCGGGAAAGAAGGTGGAAAATGAAACAAAAAGGAAGACGCAGAATCGAGCCTTATATCTTTATTTTACCGACTATAATTTTATTTATCTTTGTATTGGCAGTGCCCCTTTTTAATGTTTTTAAATTTTCCCTGGGGGATTCCAACATTATCGAAGGGTTTAAAGGGTGGAATTCATTTGAAAACTTTGAGTATCTGACAACATCCAGATTTCTGAAATCTTTAGGAGTAACTGCAATTTATGTGGTTTTCGGGGTGCTTGGAATTGTAATATGCGGAATGCTTGTTGCCCTGGCTCTAAATAAGCCTATGCCGCTTAGAGGACTTTTCCGTTCGATCGTGATTATCCCCTGGATTGTTCCTCATGCATTTGCCGCATCGATGTGGAGCTGGGTGCTTAATTCGCAGTTTGGCTTTATTAATCAGCTCTTGAAAAACCTTAATTTGATATCTGAACCGATCAGCTTTTTGTCAGACGGGACGGCTCTTCCAACTGTGATCATGGTGCGAATCTGGCAGGGAACGCCATTTATGATTATATCATTGATGGCGGCACTCCAGACGATTCCCTCCGATATTGAGGAAGCGATAGAACTGGATGGAGCATCAGCTATTCAGAAATTCCGTTATATAACGCTGCCATATCTGAAACCGGTATTAACGACGACCACATTGATCATTACAGCTTGGACCATACAGATATTCGATACGGTATATATTATGACAGCGGGAGGTCCGGCAAGACAGACCCAGCTTGTGGCAATTGAGATATATAATAAAGCCTTTATTGATTTTGATCTGGGAACATCCTGTGCGATAGCGATATTAGTGTTTGTAATTGTAGGAATTATCGGATTCATCAAATTTAAGAACGAAAGGATGGTAGAGGACGCGTGAGTATGAAAAAGAAAAAAAGACTTGTGCTTACCGGACGGATGATATTCGTAATCATATGGTGCGTGTTTACTCTGATACCGATATATACGGCATTTGTCGCTTCTCTGACAAAATATGAAAATCTGGGGAGGACTTTTCTGTGGCCTGTAGATATGTATTATCAGAATTATATTGATATCTGGTCACGAATCGACCTGCTGGGGTACTTTAAAGCGACAATTATCTATGCGGTTGGAACATCGCTGATCAATGTACTGCTTGCCACTTTTGCTGCATATGCCCTTTCAAGATATACGTTTAAAGGAAAGACATTTTATTCCTTCATTATATTTATTACACAGGTAATTCCGCAGGTGGTTATTGCGATCCCCATTTTTATGACACTGAACAAAATCGGATTATACGATACGTATATCGGTGTAATTATTGCAATACTTGCAACTTCAATGGCCTTTCCGATTTTATTGCTCAGAAGCTTTTTTGACGGTATCCCGATAGCGCTGGAGGAAGCTGCGGCGATTGACGGCTGTTCGAGGGTGGGGATACTTTTCAGAATTATTGTACCTCTCTCGACACCGGGAATAGCCACAACATTTGCGCTTTCGTTTTTTACGGGCTGGGGGCAGTATCTTTATCCGCTCATTCTCACAAGAGATGCGGCCAAAACGCCGCTTACTGTAGGCATTTCACGGATGATAGATAATCAGACACCATGGGAGATGGTAATGACGGGAACACTGCTCGCGATTATTCCGGCAATCATCATTTATCTGTGTGCACAAAAGTATTTGGTACAGGGATTGACAGCAGGTTCGGTAAAATAATGAAGAAAAGAGGTGGTATCATGGCAGATGAATTAAAAGTCGGAACAGGCAGGTTTATCGTAGGGGAGCATGTTATTCATATGCTCAGAGAAGAAATGAAATATTTTGGCGAAAAAGCCCTGATTATTGGAGGTCCAAGTTCTATCGACAGAGTGAATGAAGTGGTAAAGCTCAGTTCTATGGGAAGAGTTATCAGACATACAGGTGCATGTTCAAAAAATTGGGCGAGGAAGTACGCACAAATATTGAAAGAGGAACAGTGTGATCTTGTAATCGGAGTAGGCGGTGGAAAATGTATTGATCTGGCGAAATGTACGGCGGCATTTGCAGATTGTCCGATTATAACTGTGCCTACATCTGTCGCCACATGTGTTGCCAGTTCGGCAGTATGCATTATGTATACAGATGAAGGAAGAGCAGATGGATCTGTCGCAATGCACAGAGAAGTTGATGTTGTGCTTGCAGATACCGAACTGATCCGAAAATCGCCGAAAAGGCTTTGGGCGGCCGGAATGGTGGACTCATTGGCAAAACTGCCGGAAGTTATCCATAATCTTAATATAGAAAGCTATAGAGACTGTGGGCTGGATAAATATATCTGTTATGAAAATTCTAAAATAATATGGAATTTTATTATGGGAGAAGGGTTAAACCTGGCTGACAATCTTGAAAATTCGGACAAGGTGCGGGATATGATTGTCACGAACCTTATTCATACATCAATTGTAAGCGGATTTTCATCAGGAAGTGGACAATTGGCTTTGGCCCATGGGCTATACGATTTTGTCAGAAGAGAATTCCCGGAGGAATCAAAAGATATCCTTCACGGTGAAATAGTGGGCGTCGGGTTGATTATGCAGATGTATTATAACGGAGATGATCACAGAGAGATCCGCAGACTGACTGAATTTATGAATCATTTTGGGATGCCGATGAATTTGGCAGATATACATTTTGAATGTACTGAGACCAGTTATGACAAACTTATTGCGTATTTGCAGGAGAAGACAGAAGTGACAGATACTGAACGCCTGGAGAGTGCCCTGGATAAAATTAAATGCGATTAGAAATTTACGGAATGAAAGGAGGACTCGGATGGGGAAAGAGATCTTAGCGAAGATAAAGGGAAGGCTGATCGTGTCCTGTCAGGCTTTGGAAGATGAGCCGCTTCACAGTTCTTTTATCATGCAGAGGATGGCTGTGGCTGCGATGCGGGGCGGAGCAGCAGGAATCAGAGCTAATTCAGTGTCTGATATCCTCAAAATACGGGAGGAAGTAAATCTTCCGATTATTGGGATAATCAAAAGAAAATATGACGATTCTGATGTTATGATTACGCCGACTGTGAAGGAAGTGGATGAGTTGATGACGATTAAGCCGGATATTCTGGCGATGGACGCCACAGACAGAAAACGTCCGGGGGGAAGAAATCTGGAAGATTTTTTCCTGGAGGTGAGGAAAAGATATCCGGAACAGTTGTTTATGGCGGACTGCTCGACTCTGGAAGAAGGTTTGAAGGCTGCTGATCTTGGATTCGATATTGTAGGAACTACACTGAGCGGTTATACCTCTTATACCCGGGATGTATCGCTCCCTAATCTTACTTTGATGAAAGAACTGGCCAAAAAAGCAGGGAAACCTGTTATAGCGGAAGGAGGGATCTGGACTCCCGAACAGCTGCGTAAAGTATTAGATGCAGGGGTGTGGGCAGCTGTGATCGGAACTGCGATTACAAGACCAATGGATATTACAAAAAAATTTGTACAGGTACTGTAAGAAATGGAAAAATATGGAAATAATAGGCAAAAAATATTGTATTGCTTTAAGATTAGGGGTTAAAATAGAATATGAAGTTAACAGTGCTTGATATCGGCGGAACTTCTATCAAATCGGGGGTCTATCGTGATGGATGCCTGCATGAGATTGAAGAACACGCAACAGAAGCGGAGAAAGGCGGCTCATGTATTGTTTCAAAAATTTGCCAGATTATTAAGACAAAGGGGATTTGTGACGGGATAGGAATCAGTACGGCCGGGCAGGTGGACAATGTAACGGGAACGATTATTCATGCAAATGATAACCTGCCCGGATATACGGGGATTCAGCTTGGCAAAATTTTGAACACGCAGTTTGGAGTGCCTGTAGCAGTAGAAAATGATGTGAATGCGGCTGCTTTGGGAGAGGGCCATTTCGGCGCAGGACAGGGAGAAAAAAATTACCTGTGTCTTACATACGGAACAGGAGTAGGCGGGGCAATTGTTATTAACGGAGAATTGTACCGAGGATTTTCGGGGTCTGCCGGGGAATTCGGAAGTATGATTATTCACGGTGAAGAGGCAGAGGCAGGAAGACGGATTAGTGGAAGTTATGAGAATTACGCTTCTACAAAGATATTGGTTAGGAAAGTACAGGAGGTTAATCCGGAAATTAAGACCGGACGTCAGGTATTTTCAAATTTAGATCGGCCGTGGGTACATCAGATAGTAGATGAGTGGATAGACGAGATCGCACATGGGCTGGTAACTCTGATACATGTGTTTAATCCGGGGTGCGTGATTTTAGGCGGGGGTGTTATGAAACAGCCCTATGTCGTAGAGGCGGTCAAGAAGAACGTACTCAGCAGGATTATGCCGAGTTTTGCCGGTGTAAAAATTTGTCCTGCAGCTCTTGAAAATAGAGCCGGGTTGTGGGGAGCTGTTTATCTGGCGGAGAAAAAAGCACGGAACATTGTTTCTGACAGTTAGTCAGACAGAATTTATATGCGGGAGGGCAAACCTATGAGTCAGGATAATTTTATGATGCGGCTTCGCTCTGCGTATCCACATTTTACGAAAGCAGAAAAGAAAGTTGCAGATTTTATACTTGAACATGCACAGGAAGTGCTGTTTATGTCCATTACTGACCTTGCGGATGCCTGCTGCGTCGGTGAAACTACAGTATTTCGTTTTTGTAAGAGTATGAAGCTCCAGGGATATCAGGAGTTTAAGATTCAGCTATCAATGAATATACAGAGTGAGGACAAAGAAAAAGGACAGGATGTCATGACAACGAATGTCTCTATGGACGATACTTTTTCAGACATGGCTGATAAATTGCTCAATTCCAATATAAATGTATTGAAAGAAACCCGTGTCCTTCTCGATTCAGGAAAAGTGGATCTGCTTGTACAGAAAATGACAGATGCGGAACGCATATTTTTCTTTGGTGTGGGTGCCAGCCAGATTATGGCAATGATGTGTGCAAATAAATTTCTGCGCATATCGAATAAGATATACTGCTATACTGATTCTCATATGCAGACTATGGTTGCATCGACACTTAAAGAAAATGATGTTGCGATTGTACTTTCTTATTCCGGTTCTACAAAAGATTCCATATTGATTGCTAAGACGGCAAAGCAGTCAGGTGCGTATGTAGCTGGTATTACCAGGTTTGCAAAATCTCCGTTGACAAATCAGGCATATACCGTTCTTCTATGCGGTGCGAACGAAGGGCCGCTGCAGGGAGGGTCTACAACGGCGGTCATCAGCCAGATGTATATCATGGAGGTTCTGTACATAGAATATTATAGAAAAAATTATGATGACAGTTATAAAAATAATCAAAAGACAGCACAGTCTATCATAGATAAAATGTATTAAGTATAAAGATGTAAAAACACCCCCGGCATCAAAAATGTACGGAGGTGTTTTTTTATATGCAGGAGGAGAAAAATGAGGATACTGGTGTGCATAAAGCAGGTTCCCGGGGCTACTCATGTAGAAGTCGATGAAGAAACCGGGGTATTGAAAAGGGATACTGCGGAAACAAAAATGAATCCGTTTGATCTGTTTGCAATTGAACAGGGAGTCCGTATAAAAGAAAAATATGGAGGAATGGTAGATGCACTTACCATGGGGCCGGCCCAGGCTGTGGAGGTGTTGAAAGAAGCAGTGTGGATGGGAGCTGACCGGGGGATACTTTTAAGTGATAAAGCCTTTGCCGGGGCAGATGTAGCGGCTACCAGTTATACAATTGTTCAGGGAATTAGGAAGATGGGAAATTATGATTTAATTATCTGTGGAAAGCAGACAACAGACGGGGACACGGCTCAGATTGGGCCGGAGATGGCAGAATTGTTAAAAATAGAGCATGTGAGCAATGTTCTGTCAATAAAAACAGTAGAAGAAGACAGAATGACATTGGTGGAAAATCAGGAGGAGTATACCAGGGAATTAAGTGTACCGTTTCCCTGTCTGGTGACAATTGAAAAGAATGCAAATACACCGAGGCTTCCGTCTTTGAAAAGAGCATTGAGAGGGAAAAAAGCAGAGATTATTGAACTGGGACTGAAAGATATGGAGGATAAAGAGGCAGATCATTATGGTCTTGCAGGTTCTCCGACTCAGGTAGAAAGAATATTTCCTCCGGAAAAGAAGGAGACAAAGCAATTGTTTGAAGCAAGTACGGAACAGATGACAGGAACCTTCTGTAATATACTTACAGAACAGAAATTTATATAAAAGGAGAGAATAATGGGGCGCTTAGTGATACATCAGGAAAAAGTTACCAGAGAGATAGCTGAAAAAATGTGTGGGATCTGCCCTTTTAATGCACTTTCTTATCATGATGGGATTTTAGAAATAGATGCGGGGTGCCGGGTGTGCAGACTCTGCGTAAAGAATGGAATTCCGGGTTTGATCACTTGGGAAGAATCCGAAGAAAAAAAGGTGGATAAGAGTGACTGGAAGGGAATCGCAGTGTTTGCAGAGCAGGAAGGAAAAAAGATCCATCCAGTTACATATGAACTTCTCGGAAAAGCAAGGGAATTGGCGGAAATTGTGTCACAACCTGTGTATGCGGTTGTAGCAGGCTATGATATGGAAGATGAAGCGGAAGAGCTTATGCATTATGGAACGAATAAAATATATTACTATGAAAATGTGGCATTAAATGAATACGCTCCGGTTTCCTACACCGCTGTACTGGAAGATTTTATTCATGAAGTACATCCTTCAGTGATGCTGTTTGGCGCAACGGTGAAAGGACGATCACTGGCGCCAAGAACTGCTGCAAGATTTCATACAGGTTTAACTGCAGACTGTACTGCCCTCTCTATGAAACAAAACTCTGATTTAGTTCAGATCCGTCCAGCTTTTGGGGGAAATATTATGGCGCAAATAATAACGCCGAACGCAAGACCCCAGTTTTGCACTGTGCGTTATAAGGTTTTTTCAAAAGCGTTCAGAACAGAGAATCCGGGTGGGAAACTTATAATACGAAAAATACCGGATCACAGAATAAAGACCGGCATCAAACTGCTGGACAAAACAGTAAAGCCGAAACAGATTGATATCAGTGAAGCCGAAATAATAGTTGCAGCAGGAAGGGGAGTGAGAGATAAGAAAGGGATGGCGCTGGTGCAGGAACTTGCCGGACTACTTCATGCACAGACGGCTTGTACGAGGCCGCTCGTTGAGTCCGGATGGTTTGATGCGAGAAGACAGATTGGACTGAGCGGGAGAACTGTGAAACCGAAACTTTTAATAGCTCTGGGAATTTCAGGGGCGGTACAGTTCGCGGCAGGAATGAAAGGAGCGGACTGTATTATCGCAGTGAATTCTGACAGAAACGCAGCTATATTTGACATTGCACACTATGGATTTGTGGGGGATCTTTATGAAATACTCCCAGAAGTACTGTCTATGATTAAGGGAGGTGAGAAGTGATGAGGAAGTATGTAGAAGAAAAGCACATTTCGTATCTACAAGGCCTTGTGTGTCCGGAGAAAATGCAGATAGGCAGCGATATTGGGGAGGATTACAGCCATGACGAGCTGGGAGGGGTAAAAAGTTATCCTGATGTAGTGGTGCAGGCCAGTTCAGAAGAGGAGATTGCCAGTATTATGAAATATGCCTGGCAGGAGGAGATCCCTGTAGTTGTACGAGGAGCTGGGACAGGCCTTGTAGGTTCAGCGGTAGCTGTACATGGTGGGATTATGTTGGAGACTACAGGGATGAATCGGATATTAGAGCTTGATACAGAGAATATGACAGTAACCGTTGAACCTGGAGTCCTTCTTATGGATCTTTCACAATATGTGGAAGAAAGAGGATTTTTTTACCCTCCAGATCCTGGAGAAAAATCAGCTACGATTGGGGGGAATATTAGTACGAATGCCGGAGGTATGAGAGCAGTAAGATATGGGGTGACTCGTGATTATGTCAGAGGTCTTACGGTTGTGCTCCCCAATGGCGATATTGAATCATTCGGCGGGAAAATTGTGAAAAACAGTTCGGGATATGATTTAAAAGATCTGATCATAGGATCTGAGGGAACTCTGGCAATAATTACAAAAGCTGTATTAAAGATACTGCCCCTTCCTGAAAAAAGCATAAGTTTGCTTATTCCATACGCCTCTGCCAGTGAAGCGATTCATGCGGTACCGGAAATCATTAAATTAAAAGGAAATCCTACAGCGATAGAGTTTATGGAGAGAGAAGTGATTCTTTTTGCAGAAGAGTATCTCGGGAAAAAATTTCCGGATACAGAGAGTCCGGCATATTTGCTGCTTACTTTTGATGGAAATTCGAAAGCTCAAATTGAGGAAGAATGTTATAAAACAGCTTTATACTGTCTTGAGCATGGGGCAAGAGATGTTTTGACTGTGGATACAGATGAGAGAAAGGAATCCGTATGGTCTGCCAGAGGAGCTTTTCTGGAGGCAATCAAATCATCTACGCCAGAGATGGATGAATGCGACGTTGTAGTCCCGCGGGATAAAGTAGCGGAGTTCATACAATATGTCCATGATCTGTCAGATGAATATCACATAAGAATTCCCAGTTTCGGACATGCTGGGGATGGAAATCTGCATATTTATATTTGCCGGGATAATTTGAAGGAAGATGAATGGTGGAAAAAGTGCGGTGAGATTTTTGAAAAGATGTATGCCAGAGCCAGAACACTGAGCGGGGCAGTGTCTGGAGAGCACGGAATCGGATATGCAAAGAAAGCATATTTTACTGAGCAGGCCGGAGAAAATATTATTTGCCTGATGAGAGGGATAAAACAAGTATTTGATCCGAAAGGAATTTTGAACCCGGGTAAGATAATTGATATGGAATGAGTAAGAAGGCAGTGCTATAAAGTTCAATAACTTCCGAATTCAAAACATCCGAAAACAGAGCCGATTCTCAAACGTATTCTGCGTGGATGGAGGAAGGCTTCGGGCTTCGCTCCAGGGGATAAGGGAAACTACAAAGTACCGTATATGGCTTAAAGGTAAGGACAGCCGGGGCTTAACTCGCTGACACTCAGACAAGCGCCCCGCCTGTCCTAACATCCGTATCCGGTACTTTAAGTTTCAC
>JAHZHF010000269.1:3387-3799 GCA_019420405.1 Clostridiales bacterium | reverse complement strand
CTTGCTCCTCCGTGACATGGGGCGTACCGCAGGGCTTGCCGCCTTTGTACTTGTGGTTGCTAAAGCAGGATATTTGCAATAATTCCGGCCAATGCCATCCAGCCGTAACTCATCACCTCTCCCATATCCAGTTGTCCCAGATCGGGAAATGCACTAACAATTGAGCGGATCATAAAATAAACCGCAATGTGCGGGATAAAAGAAGCAATTGCAGCAAGAGAAGAAAGAACAGCCGCTATATAAACAAGTCTCTTCCTGTCTGAAGCCAGCTCCATGCAACGTGCCAAACCCGTCTTTGACTTTGTCTCTTTTGATTGTTTTTTCGACATAGCGCGAAACCTCCTGATAAAAATAACCGTGTAGTTAGTTTTTTCTAACCGCGACTTTTAAAAAATTGCGAAACAAGAATTCC
>JAHZHF010000269.1:0-3377 GCA_019420405.1 Clostridiales bacterium | reverse complement strand
CTTCTACTCTGTTCCTTCATATCAGGAGCTAAAACAGCCCATTCCTACTGCTTATTTCTTTTTCGGTAATCCTTTGGAAGAATCCCATAGACAGACTGACATTCAGAAGCATATTTGCCGCAAGGTTCATTTTATATCTTTTCAGATAAGCGTATGGCGTATCGCCGTAAATATGCGCAAAAATATCATAGAACACCGGCAGACTTAAATGTGCCTCTTTTGCCAGCTTCTCCAGCGAAATTCTCTCATCCAGGTGTCCTGCCAGATAATTTCGTATCTCTTTTACAGCCTGGATCTGTCCCCTGTCAAAATACTTAAAGTCACAGCCATTTACCTGCGTCAATTGATCAATATGATAAAGCAGCTCAACTGCTTTTATCTTGAAGTATCCTGCGCTCTCCCGTCCTTTTGCCTCATATATTTCTGAAAACAGATGCTGGAGTTTCACCGGTGCCGGACTTACGTACCACTTCTTTTCGATCCCCAGTGTTTCCCCGATTTTGTCAATCTCAATCGGAATTTCCGACATCATTTTTCCTGTGGATGCTGACAGCGCCTGCTTGTCGATCACGAGGCTTACTGCAAGGCATCTCCGCAGAGGGAATGAAAAAGAAGACGGCAGATACCGCGTCCCTTGCATCCGTAGTCAACCACAAGAAAGTCTTCTGTCTGCTCTACGATTCTGGCCTGTTCTCCATACCATTCCTGATTAAAACGATAGTTCATTCTGAGAGTTCTCCTTATATTTAGTATAAACTTGCTCCTCCGTTACCTCCCCATAATCGTACTCCGGCAGATCCTCAGCTTCCCCTCTCCGCTTTCCTCCTCTCCTCTTTCTTTTCCACTTTTCTCCGGATACTGCGCCACATGAAAATTGAAAGGATCACAGCGATATAATCTGTCACGGACTGCCCCAGTACCACCCCGTTCAGGCCGAACAGGAAGCGGAGCAGATAGAGCAGCGGAATCAGGAGGATTCCCTGTCTTAACACCGAGAGTACCGTGGCCGGAAATGCATGTCCAACCGACTGCATACAGTTCATATTCATAAACAGCAGTCCGATCACCGGACCTGAGAGCATATAAGCAACCAGCATCTCCACGCCGTATGCGACCACACCCTCATCATCGATAAACAGCCGGATGATCGGCTCGCGGAGTACAAAATACAGCGCCGTCGCTGCAATCCCGGTCACCAGGCAGCATTTTTTCGTATAGCTTTCTACGCCGCGGAAACGCTCCATATTCCCTGAACCGTAATTATAGCCAAGCAGCGGCTGAACCCCGTTTGCCAGTCCCATCTGCAGGAACGTGATAAACATATTGGCTTTAAACACGATCCCGATCGCCGCCACCGGATCATTTCCGTATCCGACCAGAAGCTGGTTCAGCACGATTGTGGACACACTCATAAGCGCAGAAAAAATCGCCGTAGGGAATCCGGAAGAACAGATTCTCTTCATGATCCCATGTCCGACGGTAAAATAGTTCCACCGGATCGAAAGCACCCTGCTTTTTTTCAGGAAATACCAGAGATAATATGCACTTGCGAGCACATTTCCCAGGGTAGTCGCGATCGCCGCGCCCGCCGTTCCCTGTCCCAGAACGGAAATGAAAATGGGATCCAGCACAATATTGGCTACCGTGCCGATCATGCTCCCGGCCATCGCCTCTTTGCTTGCCCCCTCCGCACGCACAATAAAGCTCGCGGCTGCGGACCAGATAATAAACGGCGCCCCGTAAGAAATATGAAATGTATATCCCCGGGCAAATTCAACCGTCTGCTCATTAGCCCCGAACACCGCCAGGATAGGGTCCATGAAAAGGATCAGAACTGCCGCAAATGCCACGCCGATAAACAGAGACGCATATGTCACAAACGAGGACGCATTTTTCGCCCGCGTCTCGTCTTTGCCTCCCAGAGCCATGGACAGTACCGCACTGCCGCCCATCCCCAGCATATTGGCGAACGCCATCATCAGGATAAAAATGGGGTTTGTCAGGCTGACCGCGGCCACCTGGAGGGAATCCCCGGTCTGCCCCACGAAGAAAGTGTCCGCCATATTGTAAACCACTGTGACAAGGCTGCTGATTACGCTCGGGACTGCCATCTTCGCCACAGCTCTGGATATTTTCATTTTTCCCATCAGTTCATGTTCATCCAAAGTATCACTCCTCCTCTTCCAGATTCTCAAGCATCTTCTCTGTGATTTTCATAAACAGCGCCTGCTCCTCACTGGTGATCCCGCGGAGCAGAAGGTCTTCCGTCTTCTCGATCTCACTCCGGAGCACGCCGCGGATTTCCTCTGCCTTCTCCGTAAATACAATCTTTTTATATCTGGCGTCGTCCTCATCGGGAATTCTCACAATCAGGCCTTCCTCCTCAAGATTTTTCAGCACTTCCGTAGCCGTGGACGGCCGGAGTCCGAACTCCTTCTCGATTGCTTTCTGGTAGACATTGTGTTTCTCGCTTTCCAGCAGGATATAGTCCAGTATATTTCCCTTTGCACCGGTTATCCCGATCCGCTCCTGCGCCTTTCCGGAGCGCCTGCGCAGACGGTTTGAGATCCGGTTGATCATCTTACCTGTCTCTATCCTGCCTGTCTCTGTCCTGCCTGCCGCTGGCTTTTCTGACTCTATCTTGTTTCTTTCCATCTCATCTTCCTCCGCATTTATTTCGGTTCCTAACTATATTAGTGCGATTTCATCCGCTTGTCAAGCCGTCAGTAAAAGAGAAAAAACGAAGGGATCATTTATCCCTCCGCCCGTATTACATTCAGATCAAGATTACTAAAGCTGCTGCCAAGTGAAAACCGGTCTTCCACCCCTTCCGTAAGATAGACCTGTCCGTCCTCCGTAACGATAATCATCTCAAAATCCTGATGCTCCCTCCAGTAATCTGCCGCCCCGTTCAGCCCTTTCACAAACATGGATGTGGACAGCGCGTCTCCCATCTTTCCCTCGTCCGCAATGATTGTGACAGAGGCCAGACCGTTATCCACCGGATATCCGGTCTCAGGATCAATAATATGGCCGTACTCTTTCCCGTCCTCTCCCACGAAATATCTTTCGTAATTCCCGGAGGTAACGACCGCGCAGTCGGACACGGAAAGCGCGCCAAGCATCCCCTCCCCGAAGGGGCTCCGGATTCCGAGTCTCCAGTCACTCCCATCCGGTCTCGAACCGATGGCCTGAATATTGCCGCCGATATCCAGAAGAGCGGATGTGATTCCATCCTCTTCCAGAAGCGCCGCGGTCAGATCTCCCGCGTAGCCCTTCCCGACCGCTCCCAGATCCAGCTCCATTCCCTGGGGAAGCCGGATCTCGTTGCCGTTTAACTCCACCTTCTCATATCCCACATTTTCAAGAAGGCCCTT
>JAHZHF010000268.1 GCA_019420405.1 Clostridiales bacterium | reverse complement strand
TTGCCTTTAATCCGTATCCGGTACTTTGTAGTTTCACTTATTCCCTGGAGCGAAGCCCGGAGCCGTCCTCCATCCCCGCAGAATACGTTTAAGAATCGTCCCTGTTTTCGGACGTTTTGAATTCGGAAGTTATTGAACTTTATAGCTGATTTCACAGCACTCTTGTAAATCTGTCCAAAACAGTGGTACAATAGCTTTGTTCGGCAGCAGGCCGGAAACAGAATAGAGGTAACAGTTCAACCCTATAGCTGAATTGTTACGAAAGCTGACAGCAGGAGGAAGAAGATGCAGGATTATGTGATAACAACAGACTCTAATTCGGACGTTCTGCCCGGGTTTATTAAAGAGAACGATCTCACAGTTATTCCCCAGTATTACGCATTTGGGGATACGGTTTACGGGGATGAGCTGAATATGGAGCCTCATGAGTTTTATGAGACGATGAGAAACGGTGAACTGCCGAAGTCCATGGCGAACAATCCGGAAGTGATCCGTGAGAAGTTTGAGAAAATTTTGAAAGAGGGGAAGAATATCTTCCATATCGCTTTTTCAAGTGCTCTGAGCGGAAGCTGCAACAATGTGGTGATGACGGCGAACGAGCTTCTGGAGCAGTACCCGGATCGGAAGATTACCGTGTTTGATTCGCTCAATGCTTCCCTTGGAGAGGGCGTGTCCGTATACCGGGCGGTAGATCTCTGGAAAGAAGGGAAGACGATGGAGGAAGTGTATGACATCCTTATGGAAGAGCGGGAGCATGTGAATGTTTCCTTTACTGTAAATGACCTCAATCATCTGCAGAGAGGCGGAAGAGTGTCGAAAACTACCGCTGTGGTTGGAAGCCTTGTGAATATCAAACCGATTCTGACCGTGACCGCGACAGGTGAGCTGAAATCAGACGGCACAGTGCGCGGACGCAAGAAGTCTCTTAAGACACTGGTAAGCCGGATGGAAGCTGCTCTTGATCTGGAGCACTACGGGAAAGACCGGATTGTTGCCGTGCTTCATGGAGACTGCATTGACGAGGCGGAGAGTGTGGCTGCGATGGTTAGAGAGCTTGGATTTACTAACGTGCTTATCAATGACGTGAGTCCGAGTATCGGAACCCACGCCGGGCCGGGAGTGGTAGGTCTGGTGTCCTACGGAAAGAAGCGTTAAAAAGAGCCGCGCCGTTATCTGAAAAGAGAGAAAACTTTCTTTCAGACAGCGGTGCGGCCATTTTGTTTTCAGAGCTGTTTATCCCTTGCGTTCATCTCTCGGAGATGCACTGCTATTTAAATCTGAGAAGCATTTACAGAAGCCCGAAATCTTCCATCGCTTTTCTGAGCACTTCTCTGTGTGCCGGTTCGATCTCTGTCAAAGGTGCTCTTAACGGGCCGGCTTCTTTGCCCATCATATTCAGGGCAGCCTTTACCGGGATCGGATTGACCTCGCAGAAGAGGGCGTCGCACATCGGAAGTGCGTCAAGCTGCATCTTACAGCTTTCGGCTGTATCGCCGGATAAATATTTCATTACCATATCATGAACGTAAGCCGGAGCTACGTTCGAGAGTACGGAGATTACGCCGATGCCGCCAAGAGACAGAAGCGGTACTACCTGGTCGTCGTTTCCGGAATACAGATCGATATTTCCGTCGCACAGATGCATGATCTGCGCAACCGATCCGATATTGCCCGACGCTTCCTTTACGCCCACGATATTGTCAACGTCCTTTACCATCTTTGCCAGTGTGGCCGGCTGGATATTACATCCGGTGCGGCTGGGGACGTTATAGAGGATTGCAGGGATCTTTACCTCGCTGCAGATCTGTGTGAAATGAGCAATCAGTCCATTCTGTGTGGCCTTATTATAGTAGGGGGTCACGAGAAGGAGTCCGTCTGCGCCGTCTTTTTCCGCCTCCTTTGAGAGTTCAATCGCAGTCCTTGTGCAGTTTGAGCCGGTTCCGGCGATTACGGGGATTCTGTGTTTCACCCGCTCAACTGTGAAACGGATCGCTTCACTGTGCTCTGCCTCAGTCATCGTTGCGGATTCACCGGTTGTACCACAGATAATAATAGCGTCTGTTCCCCCGGCAATCTGCTCCTCAAGCAGTTCATCAAGTTTATCATAATTAATCTCCAGATTGTCTTTCATCGGAGTGACGATTGCTACACCTGCTCCCTTAAAAATTGCCATTTTTCTTCCTCCTCTTAATAAATGTGGTGAACAGCAAAAGAAACGGCAGGAAGTGCCGTCTCTAAATATACGATTGGTATATCAGATAGCTCTCCATCCTGCGATGACAGTCATGACGCTATTTGCGGCATGCCCAGGGGTAAAACCTCAGGAGCCTTATCCCTTCGGCATCTTTCCCTTTCGGATGAGTTCACCTGTGCCTGACACATCCGTCATCCTACTTATGAAAAATGCGACCTCTATCTTACGTTTCTGTACTTGAAAAAATCATAACACCGCAGGGGAGCGCTGTCAACTGTTTTGAAGAGAATTGGCAAGCTCCTTGATCTCACGGCTCATCCGGCGGAAATAGGGACTGTCAGGATCTGCCAGGAGAACATGCGCGGTCCGGCCGGCAAGGCTGTTCAGGTAATGCAGGGCCTCTTCGGAACGGCGGCCTGTGCGGATCAGATGTTCTTTCAGGCCGTACCGGGTGATATAGTACCACTCCTGCCGGAGCTGCCGGCGGTATTCTTTCGAGACGGCCAGCTTGTCGTTGACGGTGAGTCCGGTAACTTCCTGGCGGGAGCCCCGGGTACAGATCCGGGTTTTAGCCGGATTGACTTCGAAACCAAGCCTGGACAAAAAGGAAGCAGCCTTGTGATATACCTCCCGGGCGTCAAAATCTCCGGAGAAAGTCAGGTCATCGCAGTACCGGGTATAAGTGATGCCGCGCGGGGCGCACCATTCTTTCATATAGTCATCAAAGGGCTTCATGACCAGGTTGGAAATATAGGGAGACGTTGGAGCGCCCTGGGGAAGAACGTCGTTACAGCAGCAGAGGGAAGCAAGCAGCGTCCGGACCGGCGGCGGGAAGAGCGCGCCGGGAAAGGCGTGCTGGTATACGCTGATGTATGTGATATTTCCGAAGAAATCTTTGATATCCATCTTGAGAATCCTGGCTTTCCCAACGTGAGGCGAAGCGTTCGCTGTAAGAGAGATTCCCTTCCGGTATGCGCAGGCACAGTCAGAGACGGTCAGATGCTCCAGAATATGGTGCAGGACATTTTTCTGTACGGTTTTCAGTGGGAAATCGGGTTCCGTGATTTTCCGGAATCCTCCGTTTTGTTTGGGGATTCTGTGAACGGAATAATGATCCTCCGGATGATTCGCAAGCCCGTAGAGCAGCGCGAGACGCTTCTCATCGGTGCGGCACAGACCGCCTGTCAGCCCGAGGGAGAGAAGAAATTCGCGGCAGTGCTCTTTTGTACAGTATTTCCAGAGATCCTGACTCATGACACACTCCTTTTCACGTAAAGATTTATCGAAATGAACATTGCTGGAAACAGCCGGGGACACAATATGGTGATACCGGAACCTGCGGACGTGTACAAGTGCCCCGCAGGGGCACATAAGCACATGGGAGTGTGCAGAAGTACACGGAAAGCCGGGTGCAGGGATGGCGTGAGCCATATCACCTCGGAAAAAACAGTAAGGAAAGCGACTCGCTTCCCCTCACGGATGCATTCTCTTAAAAGAGCAGGTGCAGTGCGTGAAACGCTGTCCCCGGTAACTGTTACACCAGTAATATACCACTTGCAGTTACTCTTTGACAATCTCAGATTTCTATGATAAGACCCGAGTTTGCCACTTGTAAAGCGGAAAATGGAGCCATAATGGCTCCATTTTTG
>JAHZHF010000267.1:728-3880 GCA_019420405.1 Clostridiales bacterium | reverse complement strand
AAGAGGTGTTGTTAAGCGGTGCGCAGGGATTGTTTGAGCGTCAGCGAGTTGCCCTGCACGCCGCTTTGCCCTTAAACAACTCTTCGGCTTCTTAGATTCTTCCCAGATTCCGGAACGAAGCATGTAACGCCTGTTCCCTTCATCAGAATACGTGTTACTAAATATCTGCTCCGCTTCCGGACGTAATCTAACGGAAAATGTTAGTGAACTAAATAGCTGAACTGTTACCGAACTGGTGTCAAAATTGTGTTTTCTACTTGTTACTTTTGCCAAAACAAGGTATAATATTGCGTTGTACGCAAGTACGGCCGTACTTGACGGCTGACCCTGTTTCAGGGGATGAGATGCAGACCGATCCAGTCGGTCTGTCTTACTGCGTAAGGATTATACGAGGAGGCTATATTATGATACGGTTCGGAAAAAGAGCTGCGGTGCTTATGGCGGCAGGCGTTTTTACGGCTGCTTCTGTTACAGGGTGCAGTGGTTCTATCGATACAGATGCGGTGGTGGCGACAGTCGGAGATGAGGACATTACGCTTGGTGTAGCGAATTTTTATGCACGGCTGACTCAGGCACAGTATGAGACTTATTATGCATCTATGATGGGAATGACCGCGGATGCGATGTGGACCCAGGAAATTGAGGAGGGAACCACATACGAGGATTCTACGAAGGAAAGTCTGCTGGAGGCATTGGAGAATCTTTATCTCATATCCCAGCACGCCGCAGATTATGAGGTTTCTCTTTCCGAAGAAGAGCAGGAAGCGATTGCGGAAGCGGCGCAGAAATTTGATGAGGACAACACGGATGAGGCGAAGGAGATTGTCTCCGGTTACCGGAAGGACGTGGAAAAATATCTGGAGCTCATCACAATCTCCCAGAAGATGGACAGCAAGATGCGTGAGGGCGTTAACGAGGAAGTCTCAGATGAAGAGGCAGCGCAGAAAAGTATGCAGTATGTATTTTTCTCCTACACTTCTACGGATGATGAAGGAAACTCTGTGGAACTGACGGACGATGAGAAGGAAGCGCTGAAAACTACAGCACAGGATGTTACCGACAGAGCGAGAAGCGGAGAAGATATGTCGGCTCTTGCGACTGAGAATGGACTGGAGGCTCAGACAGCTACATTTGACTCTGAGAGCACCTCACCTGATTCTGATCTGGTCGCAGCAGTAGATGCCCTTGCATCAGAAGGAGAGGTGGCAGATCCGGTGGAGACAGACAGCGGAATCTACGTGGCGAAGCTGACAAGCCTTCTGGATCGCGAGGCTACGGATGCAGAGAAAGAGACGATTGTGGAGCAGCGCCGGCAGGATCAGTATGATTCTCTGATCGAAGAATGGCGCGATGCGGCGAATATCGAAGTCAATGAGAAAGTCTGGAACAAAATTGACTTTGAGGATACTGGTGTGACGATTGCGACTTCTGAGGAGGACAGTACAACAGATGATACAGCATCCACAGATGGAAGCACGACGGATGATGGAAGTGCGACGGATGACGGCACAGCAGAGTAATAATGACCAGTCGCAGATATTTATTTTCCGGACTGCGATGGATTGGAAGAGAATATTGTGATTAAGAAAAAAAGGACAGAGTCTGTAAATTCCAGGCGCTGTCCTTGATTTATAACATCTTTATTTTTTTAAAGCATCTCAGATATACTCACACTTCTCAAAGTAGTGCATCAGAATATCCGCACAGTTCTCAACACCCAGCTCCGTCGTGTGATAATCGTTCACATCTCCCCACGTCTTTCCTGTGTGTTCGTAATAGTAGGAAGCTCTCTCGTCGTCAGTTCTCTCCACTTTCTCCTTCGCCTCGTCGTAACTTAAGCTGTCCTTTTCCATGATCCTGTGGATGCGGTCTTCCTTATCCGCGCACACGAAGATGTTTAAGACATTCATCCGGTCCTTCAGAATATCGGAAGCACAGCGTCCGAGGATGATGCATGGCTTTTCGGCGAGCTTGCGGATGGCCTCCGCCTCGCTTTCATACATATGGTCATGGAGCTGTTCCTCAATGTACGCCTTGTCATATACTGGAATATCAAGCCGTTCGGAAAGTTCTTTTGCGATGATGCTTGCTCCGGTTCCGAAACGGCGGCTCATGGTGATTACTAATTTCATAAGAACTCCTCCTTTGTAGACAAAAAATATGGGACAACTGCTATTATAACACTTCCTGAGCGATTTGTCCCGCCAGAGATTCGATTTCTTCTCTCTGAGCGTCCTTTACGGAAGATTTGATCGTAACTGCTGTCTCCATCAGACGCATATCCTTCATCTCGCCGATCTTTGAAGAGATGAGTTTTGTGGACTGGGGAGCCCATGTTCCGTTTCCGAGCACGGCTACAGTACGGTTTTTAAGCGCCAGTGCTTTCATATCCTCCAGATAATTGTCCATCAGCGGATAGATTCCGTTGTTGTAAGTCGGAGCCGCAAGCACGATATGGCTGTACTTGAAGCTGTCGGAGATCAGTTCGGATACATGTGTTTTGGAAATGTTGTGCATCCGGATGTTTTTAACACCTGCTTCCGCGAGCGCACATGCGAGCATCTCCGCCATGTTCTCCGTGTTTCCGTACATGGAAGCGTAAGCGATCATAACACCTTTTTCCTCAGGCTCGTATTTGCTCCAGAGATCATATTTCCCGATGATGTAGTCAAGGTCTGTTCTCCAAATCGGTCCGTGAAGCGGGCAGATCACCTGGATATCCAGAGCGGCAGCCTTTTTCAGTACATTCTGAACCTGCATTCCATATTTCCCGACGATGTTCGTGTAGTAGCGGCGCGCCTCGTCGAGCCAGTCTCTGTCAAAGTCAATCTCATCGTTGAAGATATTTCCGTTTAAAGCGCCGAAAGTTCCGAAAGCATCTGCAGAGAAGAGCACCTTATCTGTTTCGTCATAGGTCATCATGGCTTCCGGCCAGTGTACCATGGGAGCCATCACAAAGTGAAGGGTGTGCTTTCCACAGGAGAATGTATCCCCCTCCTTTACCGTAATTATTTTGCCTTCCAGGTCAAAATCAAAAAACTGATTAATCATGGGGAATGTCTTGGCGTTCCCGATAATCTTCATCTCAGGGTGACGGAGTACAAGATCCGCGATCATGGCACAGTGATCCGGCTCCATGTGGTTGACAACCA
>JAHZHF010000267.1:0-718 GCA_019420405.1 Clostridiales bacterium | reverse complement strand
CTTCTACATTCTCGAGAAACTGGCGCCCGATGGCGTAGTCCGCAGCGTCAAAAAGAACAGTCTTTTCATCCATCAACAGATAGGAGTTATAAGAAACTCCTTTTTTCAGGGGAAAAATATTTTCAAACAGTTCGATCCTGCGGTCACTTCCGCCTACCCAGTAGAGATCGTTGGTTACTTTTCTGAAACAGTACATTTGTAAAATCCTCCTTCTATTATAAATATGGACGAACCAACCGGCCCGGAAAAAAACTGTCCGGTGCCGGAATCTCGGCTGAAATAGTAAAATTTTGAGTCGTCTATATTCTAACACAAAAGAGAAAATTAGCAAGACAAGTATTTGTTTTTATACAGTGAAACAGCTATTTAGTTCAATAACGTTTTCTGTCAAAATGTGTCCGGAAGCGGAGCGAATTTTTGACAATGCATATTCTGTGAAAAGGGGACAGCCGTTCGATGTTCCGTTCCAGAATCCGAAAATCTAACAGGCCGAAGAGATGTTTAAGTGCAAAGCGGCGCTCCGGTTAACTCGCTCCGCTCAGACAAGCCCTGCGCGCCGCTTAACAACATCTCTCCTCCCTTAAGATTTTCAGCGGATTCCTCCAAAGTCACATCTCCCGGCTGTCTCCTTCCCCAGAAAGTATACTCAAACTGTCCGCTCCTCTTCCTGCGCATTCTCAGCCGGAAATGTTATCGACTAAATAGGCTGAAAACGCAG
>JAHZHF010000266.1:2362-3905 GCA_019420405.1 Clostridiales bacterium | reverse complement strand
GGAACGGAACATCGAACGGCTGTCCCCTTTTCACAGAATACGTATTGTCAAAACTCCGCTCCGCTTCCGGACTCATTTTGACGAAAAACGTTATTGAACTTTATAGCTGCCCAGCTTTACAAATATTTCACGCTATGATATATTATAAAACAGGCTTTTTGAGCGAAAGAGGAGGAATAAGAGCTATGCAGCCATATGGAGTAAACCAGCTTAGAAAAATGTTTTTGGAGTTCTTTGAGAGCAAGGGCCATCTTGCCATGAAGAGCTTTTCTCTGGTGCCGCACAATGATAAGAGCCTTCTGCTCATCAATTCGGGTATGGCGCCGTTAAAACCGTATTTCACAGGACAGGAGATCCCCCCGAGAAAGAGGGTGACTACCTGTCAGAAGTGTATCAGGACAGGAGATATTGAGAATGTCGGAAAGACGGCACGTCACGGTACATTCTTTGAGATGCTCGGGAATTTCTCATTCGGGGATTACTTTAAAGAAGAAGCGATCCAGTGGACATGGGAGTTTCTGACAGAAGTAGTCGGACTGGATGCGGACAGGCTGTATCCGTCTGTGTATGTGGACGATGACGAGGCCTTTGAGATCTGGAATAAGAAGATCGGCATCCCTGCGGAGAGGATCTTCAAGTTCGGCAAGGAGGACAACTTCTGGGAGCATGGCTCCGGACCCTGCGGCCCGTGTTCAGAGGTATATAATGACAGGGGCGAGAAGTACGGCTGCGGAAAGCCGGACTGTACGGTAGGCTGTGACTGTGACCGTTATATGGAGATCTGGAACGATGTGTTCACCCAGTTTGACAATGACGGGAACGGCAATTATACAGAGCTTGAGCAGAAGAATATCGATACCGGTATGGGGCTGGAGCGTCTGGCGTCCGTTGTTCAGGATGTGGAGTCCATCTTTGATGTGGACACAATCAAGGCGCTCAGAGATCATGTATGCCGCCTGGCCGGAAAAGAATACGGAAAAGAATACAATAACGATGTATCTATCCGCGTGATTACAGATCATATCCGTTCTGTGACCTTTATGATCTCAGATGGAATCATGCCGTCCAATGAGGGCAGGGGCTACGTGCTCCGCCGTCTCTTAAGACGTGCATGCCGCCACGGAAGACTCCTGGGCATCCATAAAGGATTCCTTCCCGAACTTGCGCAGACCGTGATCGAGGGCTCGAAGGACGGTTACCCGGAGCTGGAGGAGAAGAAGGAATTTATCCTGAAGGTTATTACAAAAGAAGAAGAGCAGTTTAACAAGACTATTGACCAGGGACTTGGAATTCTCGCTGATATGACCGCCCAGCTTGAAGCGGCAGGCGAGAAGACATTAAACGGCGAAGACGCATTCCGGCTTTATGACACTTACGGATTCCCGCTGGATCTGACAATGGAGATTCTGGAGGAAAAGGGAATCAGCGTGGATGAGGAAGGATTCAAAAAGTGCATGGAAGTCCAGAGGACAACCGCGAGAAATGCCCGCGAAGTGACGAACTATATGGGTGCTGATGTGACGGTTTACGAGTCCATTGACCC
>JAHZHF010000266.1:0-2352 GCA_019420405.1 Clostridiales bacterium | reverse complement strand
GTGTCACAAGCACATTTGTCGGGTATGACAATCTTTCCTGGGAATCGGACGTAACTGTGCTGACAACAGAGAACGAGCTCGCGGATGCGCTCTCCGAAGGAGAGAGAGGAACTGTGTTCGTATCGGAGACTCCGTTCTACGCGACAAGCGGCGGCCAGGAGGCGGATACCGGATATATCCGCACGGAAGAAGGAGAGTTTAAAGTAGAGGATACGATCAAACTGCTGGGCGGAAAGATCGGCCACGTGGGCGTCATGACAAAGGGCATGATCCGGACAGGGCAGAAAGTAACTCTTACTGTGGACGAGAAGAAGCGTGCCCTTTCTGCGAGAAACCACAGCGCTACCCATCTGCTTCAGAAAGCGCTGCGCACCGTTCTGGGTACCCATGTAGAGCAGGCAGGTTCCAGCGTAAACGAAGACAGACTCCGTTTTGACTTCACCCATTTCTCTGCAATGACTGCGGAGGAGCTGCAGAAAGTGGAGGAGATCGTTAACGCGAAGATCTCAGAAGGACTTCCGGTTGTAGTGAAGAATATGCCGATTGAAGAGGCGAAGAAGACGGGAGCACAGGCTCTTTTCGGAGAGAAATACGGAGAGATCGTTCGCGTGGTGGATATGAACGGATTCTCCATCGAGTTCTGCGGCGGTACACACGTGAAAAATACATCCGAGATCATGGCCTTTAAGATCATTTCCGAGACCGGAGTGGCGGCAGGAGTTAGAAGAATCGAGGCACTTACAAGCGAGGGCCTGATGAAATATTATGCGGGTCTGGAAGATAAGTTAAAGAATGCGGCGCACCTTATGAAGACGACGCCGGACGGTCTCTCTGACAAGATCACTCACATGATGGCTGAGAATAAGGCGCTTCACGGTGAGGTGGAGAGCTTAAAGAGCAAAATGGCTCAGGAGGCTGCCGGAAATGTTCTTGATCAGGTGAAGGAAATCAAAGGAATCAAACTTCTCGCAGCACAGATTGAGGGCGTTGATATGAACGGCCTGCGCGATCTGGGCGACCAGTTCAAGGAGAAGCTGGGTGAAGGCGTTGTTGTTCTTGCGTCAGGAAACGAAGGAAAAGTAAACCTCATGGCAACAGCTACGGACGGCGCTCTGAAAAAAGGCGTGCACGCAGGCAACCTGGTGAGGGCGATCGCGGGATGCGTCGGCGGTGGCGGCGGCGGACGTCCGAATATGGCTCAGGCGGGTGGAAAGAACCCGGCGGGTATTCCGGAGGCGCTTGCGAAAGCCGAGGAGGCGCTTGCAGAGCAGATTAAAGACTGATTTTCCGGTTTGATTTAATTGAATTTTATAGGTTTAGCATTTTTTGCTATCTTTTAGGAAGTTTTTCTCTGGAAAACAGTTGACGGAAGAAAAAAATATGATATAATCTTTGTTAGTGCAAGAAAATACCCGAACAGTCGTATTATGCACAATACAAGACTGGAGGGGAGGTAAGGTGTGAGACTATGTCAAATGTAATCGTTAAAGAAAACGAGACGTTAGACAGCGCTTTACGCAGATTCAAAAGAAACTGCGCAAAAGCTGGCATTCAGCAGGAGATCCGCAAAAGGGAACACTATGAGAAGCCAAGCGTAAGAAGAAAGAAAAAATCTGAAGCTGCTAGAAAACGTAAATATAATTAATAAGTGCACTTAGAGCAGGATGCCGTTCGGCATCCTGTTTTGCATACGAAGGTTTGCATATGAGATTCTTATATATGAGATTGCAATTCTGCAACAAAGCAGAGTCTTTCCTTCAAATTTATCCGAATAAAGCGTTAAAACTGTGAAATACTGAAATTTTTCATTGACAATTATTCATCCAGCTTTTAAAATAGACCCGTAGGCAAGGACGCCTGGCAAAGCAGGCGCACCATGCGTCTGCTATATTTGTTTTAGGAGGTAGTTTAAGATGTCATACGTTGATGAGGTAATTGATCTTGTCGTAAAGAAAAACCCGGCAGAGCCGGAATTCCATCAGGCAGTTAAGGAAGTGCTTGAGTCACTTCGCCCGGTGATCGAGGCAAACGAGGAGAAATTCCGCAAAGAGGCTCTTCTTGAGAGACTGACAGAGCCGGAGAGACAGTTTAAGTTCCGCGTGCCGTGGGTTGACGATAACGGGCAGGTTCACGTAAATACAGGATACCGCGTACAGTTTAACAGTGCGATCGGGCCGTATAAAGGAGGTCTCCGCCTTCATCCGTCCGTAAATCTTGGTATCATCAAGTTCCTTGGATTTGAGCAGATCTTCAAGAACTCACTGACAGGCCTTCCGATCGGCGGAGGAAAAGGTGGTTCTGATTTCGATCCTAAGGGAAAATCTGACAGAGAAGTTATGGCATTCTGCCAGA
>JAHZHF010000265.1 GCA_019420405.1 Clostridiales bacterium | reverse complement strand
GTAAATCCCTGCGGTACCGGCAGTCCAAGGCCTGTCATCTCTGCCAGGTTTGCACCCTTGCCACCCAGCAGGTTTCTCATGGTTGCATTACCTTCTGTGAACATATAAACCCATTTTGTTGCCATGTTCCAATGACCTCCTAAAAAAATTACAAATGTGTGCATATCTGTCGCACCAATTCGCATATAATATTCTAATGGTTTTAAAGACCTGCGTCAAGCGTTTTGTCCGGAAAGATGCACAATCTTTACGCCTGTTTTTTGTATATCCGCGATATAAAATCATATAAAATCAAAGAACACACCGGCCCCTCTGTTAAGAAGCCGGTGTACATATAAAGTCCGTATCAAATTCTTATGCCAGGCGCAATGTACGCGCCCAATCCGGGTCATTCAATCGTCCAGCCGGAGCTCTCCAGATTGTCTACCGTGGATTCCAGAGAAAGTCCCGTCAATTCCTCGTTGTCTACCGGAAGAATTCCCTGCTCCACTACAGCCTTCAAAATATCGCCTTCTGTGGGAATCACGATTGTTTCCACGAACTGCCCGTCCGACTGCTCACTGCTATATTCCACCCCGTCCAGCTCTGCGTAAATCTCCTCTGCCGATGCAACAGCCGCATCAAGCGCTGCGATCTGATCCTCAGTAAATCCGGATATATCTATCACAGATTCCTGGGTGATCCTTGTCACCGTGTCCCCCTTTGCGTCAAAGGACATGGACATGCTCACTCCGTCCTGTTCTATTTTTGCAACAGCGGCGTTTTTCACCTCTTCCTCCCCGCCACATGCAGAGAGCCCAAGCATCACGGTACACGCCAGCAGCGCACAAAGTTTTTTCTTCATAAACAGTTTCCCCCTTTTTTATAATTACTGTCATACTATCATGCATCTGCTCTGCGCCGCAATTAATTCATTAGATTTTTTTGAATTTTCAGCACTTTCAACAAATTTTCTGATAAATATCGTGCAGGCGGGCTGCTCCCAGCCCGCCCGCACGATATTAACACATTTTAAGAAATGCACGATATCCCTTCACCGCCTCATAGATATCTGCCTTGCTGGATACCTCGTAGGGAGCATGCATATTGAGGACAGCCACGCCGCTGTCGATCACTTCCATCCCGTAGTTTGCCATGATATACGCGATCGTTCCGCCTCCTCCGAGATCCACCCGGCCAAGCTCCGCGAACTGATAGGCCACTCCCGCATCGTCCATCGTTTTGCGCAGCGCAGCAATATATTCGGCATTCGCATCGTTAGAGCCTGATTTTCCACGGCTGCCCGTGAACTTATTAAATGTGATGCCCTTTGCAAAAAACGCAGAACTCCTCTTCTCAAACGCCTCCGCGAACATGGGATCATACGCTGCGCTCACATCAGACGAAAGCATTCTCGATAAAGCCAGCGCCCTGCGTGTCTTTAACTCGGACTCTCCTTCTGTCATGGCAATCAGCTCCGCCACTGTATTCTCAAAAAATCTGGAATGCATCCCTGTCGCGCCAACACTTCCAATCTCTTCCTTATCTACAAGGAGACAGCAGCCTGTCTTCTTCGCCTCCGTAATGTCAAGCATAGCGAACAGCGACGTGAACGCGCACACCCTGTCGTCCTGACCGTAGGAGAGGATCATGCTGCGGTCAAGCCCGCAGTCACGCGCTTTTCCTGCCGGAACGATCTCAAGCTCCGCGGAAGCAAAATCTTCTTCGTCCATATCATATTTCTCTTTCAGGAGACGGAGAATGTTCGCTTTAACTGCCTCTTTCTGTGCCTTCTTTGCCTCTGCCCCCGTCCGGCCGCCAGCTCCGTCAGCTTCTTCCGAAGCGTCCAGAACTTCATCAATCGGCCGGTTTCCGATAAGCAGATCCAGTTTTTCTCCCTCAATCACTTTAGCTGCTTTCTTCTCCATCTGCTCCTGCGCCAGATGTACGAGGAGATCTGTGATGACAAACACCGGATCGCCGGGCTCTTCTCCGACGTTTATCTTCTGTACCGTCCCGTCCTTTTTCACGACCACACCGTGCAGGGCAAGGGGCTGCGCCACCCACTGATATTTTTTGATTCCGCCATAGTAGTGGGTGTCGAGATAGGCGAACTCCTCATTCTCATAGAGCGGGTTCTGCTTCACGTCAATACGAGGGGAATCGATATGCGCTCCCAGAATATTCATCCCCTCGGAGATGGGGGCTGTGCCAATCCGGAAGAGCGCCAGCATTTTATTCATGTTTACTGCGTATATTTTATCTCCGGCTTTTAATCCTTCTCCGGA
Source organism: Clostridiales bacterium (assembly GCA_019420405.1). GTDB lineage: Bacteria > Bacillota > Clostridia > Lachnospirales > Lachnospiraceae > Mediterraneibacter. The sequence goes on along the minus strand of JAHZHF010000265.1, from coordinate 1,680 downwards.
GGCCTGAACCTCTTTCAAATCACGGTATCCGGCCTCCCTGGCCATGCGGACGCTCAATTCCACGCACTCCCGCTCCGTCTTGCCTGCGTCAAGGCATTCTTTATACCTTTCATTAATTGAATCCAGTTCCTGAAGCTGCTCTGCAGTGTATGTGCTCCATATATTTTTTCTTTCCATAATGTCCACCTTTCTTTGTTTGGGGACGTAGTAAAATCGCATTTCACTACGTCCCGAATTGAATTTTACCCTGTCCCTTTTCGGCTATTTTCCAATTATACAACTTTTTACATCTCGATACAATCTTTCTGTTTTTGCTTTTGTCAGCCTCAACTCTTCCTGCAATTTCTCTTTAAACTCACGCCGCACCTCAATATTCTCAAGGACTACCTGTGGGCCTTCCAGCCCTCTTAAGTCTGCTTCCTGCCTCAAAAGATTCAGGGCGACACTCAGCATCTGGGCCTCGACTTCCTCCGGAATATCTATAAACACCTGTTTCTGTGATTTTTGGTGAAATGCTGCAAACTCCTCAAAGTCACTAAACTCTGACCGGAAGATTTTAATTGCTTTCGGATGTATTATCCGGCTTTTCGCCGTTTTATATTCTCTCATACTCGAAAAATCGTAATCTGCAGGTAACTTTGCAACACCTGCATTTACAGGATTCATATGAATATACCTGATACAATTCCAAAAGTACTGCTGATTTTCAACACATTCGCTTTTGAATCTGTCCTGAAAAACATGTCCGTTTCGATTATGTTTGAAGTTGTAATATTCTGCAAATTCTGCCAAGACAATGGCCATATAATTAGATAAGAGTTTCAGATCAACACGAATCAGAATATGAAAATGCGTTGACATAATAGCGTACGCATATATTTCAATATCTCGATCTTCAAGATGCTTTAGAAAAAGCCTAATGATATTGTTCTTCTCTCTTTTCTGCTTAAAAATAAATTCCCTGTTAATCCCTCTGGCAATCACATGATACAAATCCGTGCTGCTTCTTTTGCGTGCGGTACGCGGCATTTATTCACCCCTTTCCCATTTAGGGACAGGGTAAAATTCAGTTCGGGACATAGCGATTTTCATTTGGGGACGTAGTAAAACTCGATTTTACTACGTCCCCAAATAGACTACCATTCGAATTTTTTCTCGAAATACGCTTTCAGATCTTCAATCTTAATTCTCTCCTGCTCCATCGTATCACGATCGCGCACAGTCACCGCTCCGTCTTCCTCCGACTCAAAATCATACGTCACGCAGAACGGAGTTCCGATCTCATCCTGTCTGCGGTAGCGTTTTCCGATATTTCCGCGGTCGTCAAACTCGCAGTTATAATATTTGCACAGTTCCGCATAGATCTTCTCCGCGCCCTCGTTCAGCTTCTTAGAGAGCGGCAGCACACCGATCTTCACCGGAGCCAGCGCCGGATGGAAATGAAGCACAGTACGCATATCCGGCTTCTCTTCCGTCCCGATATTTTCCTCGTCGTAAGCGCTGCATAAGAACGCCAGTACCATACGGTCCGCGCCAAGCGACGGCTCGATCACGTATGGAATATATTTCTCTTTCATTTCATCATCAAAGTATGTCAGATCCTGACCGGATACATTCTGATGCTGGGTCAGGTCATAATCTGTACGGTCTGCAATTCCCCACAGCTCGCCCCATCCAAAC
>JAHZHF010000264.1 GCA_019420405.1 Clostridiales bacterium | reverse complement strand
TCACATATCCCTTGCCGGAATGCTATACTCAGTTCCTTATGAATATATAAAGCGCAAAGTTGATGTACGAGTTACAGATAAAACTGTTGAGATTTTTTACAATCACAGCCGGATTGCATCCCATCGCCGTCTTTATGGCCGTAAAGGGCAATACAGTACGGTTACAGAGCATATGCCGGAGTCCCACCAACAGTATCTGGAATGGAACGGTGACCGTTTCCGCAAATGGGCGGAGCGGATCGGCTCCAGTACCTGTCAGGTAGTAGATGCGATCCTTACCTCCAAGCGTGTAGAACAGCAGTCCTACCGCAGTTGTATGGGGATTTTGAAACTGGCCGACAAATATTCTGTTGACCGTTTGGAAGCCGCCTGCCGGAAAGCGCTCTCTTTTACGGCTACTCCCAGTTATAAGAGTATCAAGAACATCCTTGATACCGGAAACGATCAGCTGGAGATGCCGGACAAGGGAGCAGCAACAAGCAGCCATACAGAGCCAACAAAGAACAGCCATGCGCTTACAAGAGGTGCGGATTACTACAGGAGGTAAGGAACCATGACCACACAAAGCACGATAGATAAACTCATTGAAATGCGCCTGACTTCTATGTCAGATGCATTCCGCACCCAGATGGAGGACCCCAGGATGAAAGGGATTCCTTTTGAGGATCGTTTCGGGATGCTGGTGGATATCGAATATAGCAACCGCAAGAGCAACAGCCTGAAGCGTCTGATCCGTAATGCCGGATTTGACCAGCCGGACGCATACATTGGCGATATTAACTATACTTCCGGGCGCAAGCTGAACCGTTCTTTGATTGAGCGGCTTGCGACCTGTGAATACATCACAGAACACAGGAATCTCTTTATTACCGGAGCTACTGGGAGCGGGAAGACCTATCTGGCATGCGCATTCGGGATGGAAGCCTGCAAACAGCGTTACAAGACGAAGTATGTTCGCCTGCCGGATCTGCTCCTGGAACTAGAGATGGCTCGTAATGACGGCACATACAAAAAGGTCCAAGGGAAATACGCCAACCCGATTCTGCTGATCATTGATGAATGGCTTCTGCTGAAACCCACAGAATCCGAACAGCATGACATTCTGGAGCTTCTCCACAGGAGACGCAGGAAGTCATCTACCATCTTCTGTTCCCAGTATGATTCCAATGGTTGGTATGATCAGCTTGGTGGTGATGATAGTCCCCTATCAGAAGCAATCCTGGACCGCATCAAGCATGATGCATATAAGATCAACATCGTCCCGACGGATCCGGCGAATTACAGATCCATGCGGGAAGTATATGGATTAGATCCTGCATTAAGCGAGTAAACTCGCAAGTAGCAATCACTTAAGTGCGGTATCCCTGCTCCGGACTCGTAGTATCATAGTCCCGGACTTACGGTATCCGTTCCTCCGGAACAGGGGTACATTTTCACCGTAATATACACCAGCAGAATCTTTGTCGAAATAGGGCTGTTTTCTGAGCTTTTCAAGACGGAAGTTAATGAATATATAGCTTTCAGAAGTAAGGCGCGGCCGGAAGGCTTCTGTAGTCGAAAGGTCCTCAGCCGCGCCACTTCTGCATTTTCAGCCTGTTTAGTCAGTAACACTTCCGTCTGAGAATGGGCAGGAAGCGGAGCGGATGATTAGAGTACACTTTCTGGGGAAGGAGACAGCCGGGAGATGTGACTTTGGAGGAATCCGTCGAAAATCTTAGGGGTGAAGAGATGCTGTTAAGCGGTGCGGGGAGATTGTCTGAGCGAATGCGAGTTGCTCCCCGTGCCGCTTTGCTTTTAAGCAGATCTTCGGCCTGATAGATTTTCCGGATTCCGGAACGGAATATCGAACGGCTGTCTCCTACCCCAGAATATGTCTTTCTAAACGTTCCGCCCCGCTTCCGGACGTTTCTGAAGAAAAGTGTTATTGAACTAAATAGCTGATTCATATTGCATTCTCATATACCATAGTCTATACTACGTTTATGGGTTCAGACTGGAGGAACACGAAGGATGCATGTGACAGAAAAGCTTACAAGACCTCTGACAGAGGCGAAGTATTTAAATGCGGATAATGCCGACCGGTATCGGAGCATTATGCGCATTTTTTATGAGAATTATGAGAAGTTGAAATACTGGATGTATCAGGAGGAAGTCTACGCTGAGATGACTGCGGATCCTTATTTCGCAGACTACAGGATGGAGCAGTGCCAGCAGGACCTGGCGATGCTGACAGAGTGGAAGAACCTGAATACGCTCCAGGATACGCGCAGGGTGACTTCGATTGAAGAATTTAAAAACAAGAAATTCCGTTATCAGATGTCGGAGTACAGTGTTGAGATTGAGCGTCTGGTGATCCGTCTGGAGAATCTGCTGGTTGAAGGGGCGTCGCTGGAGCCTACTCTGCTGGAGCGGATCCGTCTGAATGTGGAGCGGTTCCCGAAGATGAGCGGAGAGGATGCGGGGACAGTCTATTCGTGGTGGAATGACCTGAACAATGATTTCATCCGGCTGAACCAGAATTATCAGGACTATATCCGCGACCTGAACAGTGTGAAGGCTGAGGAGATGATGCGGACGAAAGAGTTCCTTGTGTTTAAGGACAAGCTGGTGGAATATCTGCGCAGCTTCATCAAAGGGCTGCAGAAGAACGTGGGTGTGATCGAAGAAACGCTGCGGCTTCTTGATCCGGAGATCTTAAAGTCTGTGCTTGATAATGTGAATGATTATGAGATGTCGATTCCAAGGATGGATGTGGAAATATCCCGGGAGATGATAGAGGAGAATACGAAGGGGCGTTTTGAAAATATCCGGAACTGGTTTGTATCCGGGGATGGCCGGGAAAACGAGGCAGGCAGGCTTTTTGATGCGACCAATGAGATCATCCGCAGAATCACCCGGTATGCCGCGCAGATCAGTGAGAAGAACGCTTTGGGAGCGAACCGGCGGGAGGAATATAGAAAAGTGGCGGAGATCTTCCTGCGCTGCCGGGATATGGACGAGGCGCACAAAATGTCAGCCATGGTATTCGGGCTGGAACGGCCGCTGCATCTGAGGGCAGAGGCGGAGCGTGAGACTGACAGCATGAACGAGAGTGTTTATGAGGAAGCGGCGGCAGAGATTACGCTGAAACCCAGGGTCAGAACTTACCGGGAGAAATCCGGGCGTACCTCTATTCGGAATACTGCGGAGGAAAAGGCCGAGGCGAGGCGGCAGGCTGTGGAGCAGATGAAGAAGAATTGGAAACGGATCGGCGAGCTGGAACAGGATGGAAGGATCGACTTTTCACAGCTGCCGGTGATTGAGCCGAGAGTCCGGGAGATCCTTCTGAAATGGCTGTCCGATGCACTGGAGGATGCGGACTATACTGCGAGGACTGAGGACGGAAGGGATTTCGCGCTGGATATGACTCATGCGGATGAGCGCTGTGTGGTGCGATGTGAAGACGGGAACTTTACGATGCCGAAGATGAGTATTGTATTTCGGGAAGGGGCTTTATCATGAAGGAACTGGAAACGCTGCTTGACCGGCGCTGGGTTTTGAAATCTGAGGACCGGGAGCTGTATTATAAAATCCGGGATTCGATCGGGGAGATCCGGAAGTTTGCCACAGAGAAGATGGGCTGTCAGGTGATCGAGAATGCCCTGCTTGTAAAGATGGAAAAGATCCCGGCTCTGCCTGAGACCTGTATGGGGATCAGCGAGTTTACCTCACAGGAAGAGTACGCCTTTCTGTGTATCCTTCTGATGTTTTTGGAAGACCGGGACGCGCAGGAGCAGTTTATCCTCTCACAGCTTACTGAGTATATTGCCGCAAATATGCCGGGAGAGGGCGTGGACTGGACGTTATATACGAGCCGGAGAAGGCTGGTGAAGGTATTAAGATATGCGGCGGCACAGGGGATCATCCGGGTGACGGACGGAAGTGACGATGCGTTTATGGATCAGGAGACCGGGGAAGTTT
>JAHZHF010000263.1 GCA_019420405.1 Clostridiales bacterium | reverse complement strand
CTTTAAACAACTCTTCGGATTCTTAGATTCTTCCCAGATTCCGGAACGAAGCATGGAACTCCTGTTCCCTTCATCAGAATACGCGTTATACAATATCTGCTCTGATTCCGGACGCATTTAACAGAAAATGTTAGTGAACTAAATAGCTGAACTGAGTTCTTCCGGAGCAATATCCTTCCCATCCTTCCAGATCCTTTCCAGGTCGTAGAAAAGACGGTTTTCCTTATCAAATACATGCACAATGATGTCGCCGAAATCAAGCAGCACCCAGCTTCCTCCGGACTGCCCTTCCCTTTGTTTCAGCGAATAACCGGCCTTATGGAGCTGTTCCTCCACGTTGTCTACCAGGGCGCTTACCTGGCTGGAACTGTTCCCGTTTGCGATGAGAAAATAGTCTGCCAGAACGGAGATGCCTGCGATATCAATGATTTTGATGTCCTCGCCTTTTTTCTCGCTGAGCGCCTGATATGCGATGCGCGCCATTTCTTTTGACTGATTCATTTCCCTCCTCCTTTTATTTTGTTATGTTTCTGTTTCATTATTTTACTTATCTTTTGGGACTTATATGAGCAGACTACGGTTTCGGACAGTAATACTCGCAGGTGCTCTCAGTCATTGGATCTACCGACTTCCCTCCGCTCTCCAGATAGCGGACCGTTCTCTTTGCCGACAGGTAGACCGCCCGGTCCAGATCCTGGAATACGATGCCGCGTATTTCGGAAAGCCCCGGGATCTCTCTGCGATTCGGCTCGATATAATCAGCGATGTAGATGATCTTTTCGAGCAGAGTCATTCCCGGCCGCCCGGTTGTATGCCAGGTGATGGCGTCCAGTATTTCCTGATCGTCTATCCCGTATTTATGCTCTGTAAGATATGCCCCGAGTTTCGCATGAACAAGGGCGGGCATAGCCAGTTCGGATTCGGTGAGATCTATGCCATGTTTCTCGCAGTACTTTATCTGATCCGGCGCGGAACAATATTTCCCGCAGTCATGGAGAAGTCCGGCAGTGAGGGCTTTCTGAATATCGGCTCCATAGCACATGGCGAGGGAGGATGCGGTATACATGACTCCGATCGTATGCTCGTACCGGTCTTTTTTCAGTTTCTTTGAAAGTTCTTTTTTTATTTCATTCAGTTGTTCGGTCATGCCGATCTGACACTCCTTTCGGATTTTGGCGGTAAAGCTGATGTCTGCCGACATAATCAGCCACTACGTCCGGCACCATATAGCGGATGCTAAGTCCGTTTTGGGCTCTGCTGCGCAGTACAGTGGAGGAAATTTCGACAAGGGGAGCTCGGAGGAGGCGGATCGAAGCGTTATATTTCGCTTCCAGATAGTCGATCTGCTCCTGCATACTCCCTGCATCTTTATCATCCCGCATGGCGGCCAGTATAACGCAGTTGGGGAAGATTTCCTCGAAGCACCGCCACTCTTCTATCGTGAAAAGGGAATCAGCGCCCAAAATGAAATAAAACTCGTGTTCCGGATAAAGTTTCCGGAATGCCTTTAAAGTGCTGTATGTGTAAGAGTGCTCTGTCGTCTCTGTCTCATACAGATTCAGCCGGAAATAGGGAGTGTCTCTGATGGCGAGCTTTATCATTTCGATTCTGTGTCGAAGTGCTTCCTCTGTATGATTCGATTTTTTATGCGGCGGATTGGCGTTAGGCAGGAACCAGATCTGATCCAGCGAAAAGTTCTCGTAGGCAAATTCTGCCAAAAGAAGGTGTCCGATGTGGACCGGATCGAATGTGCCGCCCATGATTCCGATTTTCATATGATTCTTTCACCTTTTATTCTGCGGATTTAACCAAAGCTTCCGTATTACAGCGGAAGCATGATCTTCTTCTTATCGTCTTTTCCCTCGCGGTAGAGGTCGATTTTCTTACCGATTACCTGCACGACCTGGGAGCGCGTGCGCTCTGCAATCAGTTCTGCAAGCTCACGGGGATCGTCCGCACAGTTTTTCAGAACGCTGATCTTGATCAGCTCACGTGCTGCCAGAGCTTCTGAGATGGCCTCAGTAAGCCCCGGGGTCATACTGGACTTGCCGACCTGGAAGATAGGCTCCATAGTCATGGCAAGGCTTTTGAGATAGGCTCTCTGCTTTGTAGTCATATCATACTCCTTTTATTTTTAAAAGTAACAGCTTCGCCCTGTGGCTGAACTGTTATTTATAATAGTCAAACTGAAGACCGTACATCCGCACGGTATCTCCCTCCTGAATTCCTTTTGACTCAAGCTCTTCCAGAATACCGGTTTCCTTTAAGAATTTCTGGAAGAAAGCAAATCCTTTCTCGGAATCCAGATTGGTATATCCCAGCATCTTTTCGATCTTCGGGCCCTCTACGACATACATGCCGTCTTCCACTTCCACCGTGTACGGGAGGTTCTCGTAGATGAGCTCGTCCTCCGGGAAATACTCCTGTTCAAATACTACAGGGGGCATCTCAATTTCGTCAAGTCTTCTGCTCACATAGTACAGAAGCTCGGAAATCCCTTTTCCGGTTGCTCCGGAGATCGGGAATACGCTGATGCCCTGGGGCTCGAATTCTTTTTTCAGACGTTCTACCGGGTCATCCACCGGATCGTAGATCAGATCTGTCTTATTGGCTGCGATCACCTGGGGACGCTGTGCGATCTCCGGATTATACGCTTTCAGCTCTTCATTGATCTTATAGATATCATCCACCGGATCGCGTCCCTCTGTTCCCGCCGCGTCCACAACGTGGATCATCAGCCGGGTACGCTCAATGTGTCTCAGGAATTCGTGGCCAAGTCCCACGCCCTCAGAGGCACCCTCGATCAGGCCGGGGATATCTGCCATGACAAATCCATTTGCTCCCTCCAGATCTACCACGCCAAGATTGGGAGTCAGGGTGGTGAAATGATAGTTGGCAATCTTCGGTTCGGCGTTTGTCACTCTGGAAAGGAGGGTGGATTTCCCTACGTTCGGAAAACCGATCAGTCCTACGTCAGCGATCACTTTGAGTTCCAGATTGACCTCCAGCTCTCTGGCCGGCTGTCCGGGCTGCGCATATTTCGGAACCTGCATGGTAGCCGTCGCAAAATGCTGGTTTCCCAGTCCGCCTTTTCCGCCCTTTAATACGACCTGGCGGCGGTTCTCTCCGGACATGTCTGCGATCACTTTACCGGAAACGGCCTCCTTGATCACAGTGCCTTCGGGAACATAGAGAACCAGATCTTTTCCGTCTTTTCCGTGGCAGCGCCTTTTTCCTCCGGGTTCGCCGTCTCCGGCTGCGTATTTGCGCCTGTGGCGGTAATCTGCGAGGGTGTTAAGGCCTTTGTCGATCTCGAAGATCAGATCTCCGCCTCTTCCACCGTCGCCGCCGTCGGGGCCGCCGTTCGGAACGTACAGCTCTCTTCTGAAACTGCAGTGTCCGTCTCCGCCCTTGCCGGAACGGATATAGATTTTCGCTCTGTCTGCAAACATAAATATCTCCTTCTGCTAAATAGCGGCCCGTTTTTTGTTATGAAAATACGGACCCTGTGATGTTACAAAAGCCCCAGACAAAAGTCTGGGGCTCATTCTGCCTGTTATGCGAGTGAAAAGTTCCGGCCGGAGCCTTTTGTCAGCCCGATTATTCAGCCACCGGATAGATAGAAACCTGTTTCTTATCTCTTCCTTTTCTTTCAAATCTCACAACACCGTCTGTCAGTGCGAACAGAGTGTCATCTCCGCCGCGTCCTACGTTCAGACCCGGGTGGATCTTAGTTCCGCGCTGTCTGTAGAGGATGTTGCCGGCTTTTACAAACTGTCCGTCAGCTCTCTTCGCGCCCAGTCTCTTAGACTCGGAATCACGTCCGTTCTTTGTAGAACCAACTCCCTTTTTATGAGCAAAAAACTGAAGATTCATTTTCATCATGGTACCTACACCTCCTTGAAAATAATGTCAATGTATGGTTCATATTCTTCGCTGGCTTCGATTTCTTCCAGACCGAGGATCATGGAATCCAGCAATAG
>JAHZHF010000262.1:2004-4013 GCA_019420405.1 Clostridiales bacterium | reverse complement strand
GTACTTTGTAGTTTCCTTTATTCCCTGGAGCGAAGCCCAGAGCCGTCCTCCATCCTCGCAGAATACATTTGAGAATCGTCCCTGTTTTCGGACGTTTTTCATACGGGAGTTAATGAACTAAATAGCTGAACTCCATCCACACAGGGATTGAATTTCCTCCCGAAAGATGTTATAAATGATATGTAAAATTATAGTAAACACCACCAAACAGGAGAAAATCATGTCAAATATCGAATTTCTAGAAAAAACTCTTCCCACGGCACCGCTTAAAATCGTAGCCATGGAGAGCTGCAGGGCACTGGGACAGAAAGTCAACGACTACATTGTTTCTTTCCGTGAAAACACAGTCAGCGAAGTGTCCGAATCCCCTCTCTATGTCAACTACAGATCGAACAATTATCTTGTAGACTGCTGCTGTCCGCGTTTCGGAACAGGCGAAGCAAAGGGAATCCTGCGTGAAACGATCCGCGGAACCGATCTGTTTATTATAACCGATGTATGTAACTACAGTCTTACATATACGGTAAACGGACATTTAAATCATATGTCTCCGGATGATCATTTTCAGGATTTAAAGAGGATCATCTCCGCTGCTACAGGAAAAGCGAAACGTATCAACGTAATCATGCCTTTTTTATACGAAAGCCGCCAGCACAAACGCACGAAGAGAGAATCTCTCGATTGTGCCCTCGGCCTTCAGGAGCTGACCGATATGGGCGTATCCAATATTGTCACCTTCGACGCTCATGATCCGAGGGTACAGAACGCGATTCCGCTGAAAGGATTTGACAGCTTCAATCCTCCTTATCAGTTCATGAAGGCGCTCTTCCGTGCAGTGCCTGATCTGAAGCCGGATAAAGCACATTTGATGATCATTAGTCCGGATGAAGGAGCTATGCACCGGGCAGTCTATTTCTCCAACGTGCTCGGCGTGGATATGGGCATGTTCTACAAGCGGCGTGACTACTCAACTATTATAAATGGCAAGAACCCCATTGTAGCTCACGAATTTCTGGGAGACGATGTAGAAGGGAAAGATGTCATCATCGTAGACGATATGATCTCTTCCGGCGGAAGTATGCTGGATGTGGCAAAGCAGTTAAAGGAGAGAAAAGCAGGACGTGTTTTCGTATGTACTACTTTCGGACTGTTTACAGAAGGTCTTGATAAATTTGATGATTATTATGAAAAAGGCTATATCAATAAAGTCATCACTACAAACCTTACTTATCTTCCTCCGGAGCTGTATGAAAAACCGTATTTTGTTCAGGCTGATATGAGCAAATTCCTTGCGCTGATCATAGACTCGCTGAATCACGATATTACAATCGGCGCGGTCCTTAATCCTACAGATAAAATTCATACTCTGCTGGAGAAAAGAGCTCGCGGGGAAAAAATCTGACTCAGCTGATAATAAGTGTAAAAACATATACTCTGTCTATAAAAAAACAGTGCGGATCATTTCAGATCCGCACTGTTTTTTTATACTTCAGAAATAACTATCATCAGTCTTCATCTTTCTGCACTTTTCTACGCTCTTTTTCTGGCGTATACAGTAATCCCTGCAGCTGCTGAAACTGCCAGCAGGACTGCCCAAAGCATTAAATTAGCAGAATCCCCGGTGGCCGGAGTTTGAGATGTCTTATTCTCACTGCCGTTCTTATCCTTATCTGCTCCAGGTTTTTCTTTGTCTGGCGTCTGACTGCCCGTATTGGAATTATCCGGATTCTGATTATCCGGGTTCTGATCATCCGGATTTACAGGAACTTCCGGCTTCTCGGCAGTATATGCGGCATAGGTGGAGAAATGGTCCGTAGTAAACGTCACTGTCCCATCCTCATAGACAGCATCCATCTCCTCTGTACTGCCATCCCCGGCAAGATAACATACCTTCACCACATGAGTATCCATATCGGCTTCCGTCTCATAAGGAACACTGATCCGCGCCGTGTCCCCCAGTTCGTGAAGGGTGACAACAGTCTCTTCCCCATCGACAGCCGTAATCCCCT
>JAHZHF010000262.1:0-1994 GCA_019420405.1 Clostridiales bacterium | reverse complement strand
CCTCAAGGGTTACTTCTACAAGGACCGCATTGTCCGTAAGATCCGCAAGCGCTTCTTTCTGCTCTGCTGTCAGCCCGGCACTTCCGACCACCTCGGCGCTGATCCGGTACGTTGTAAATCCGTCTTTCTCGGCCCGGGCTGCCAAAGCGTCCATCGCCTTGGCGGAAAGAGTAACGTCAATGCCGTCCTTCTTCTCAAACTCAATAGTCTGCTCCTCACCGCAGACGCTGCATGTTACTTTTGTAAAGTTTTCTTCCGATTCTGACACCCACTGATGTCCTTTCGCCGGAATTGTTTCTTCCTTCACATCGCCGCAGACCTCACAGGTATATTCCAGCACGCCAGGCTCTGTACAGGAAGCTTCTGTCTTCACAGTTCCTTCCCCGTAAGCATGCTCCCCGGCCTCCCGGATCACCCCGCCGCATACGGTACAGTAAGACGCCGTCGTGCAGTCATTATTCCCATCCGGAGTATGAGGAAGTTTCTCCTTGATATCATCCTGCTTCTCCGCGCCGCACAGAGAGCAGGTGTACGTCGTATAACCTTCGCTCGTACAGGTCGGAGCAGTCACGGCTCCTGCCACCCACTGGTGATCGCACTGCCAGCTTCTCCAGATCGTCAGTGTATCGGCGATATATCCGGCTTCAATTGCCGCTGCCAATCCGTTATCCACATCGTCCAGGAACGAATAACGTTCGCCATTCTGCCCGTCTATCCAAGGAACATAATAGCGGTTGCCCTCGATCGTGCCGTAGACATTCAGCCTGCCGGTTCCGCTGATGCCTGCCGCAGCCCCATTATCAAAATTAACGCTTGATCCCTGGGGAAGATTCACCACTCCGCCATCAAGAATTTCCAGAGTCTTTGTCACCTGATCCGGTCCATCGCCCCAATGAGCCGTCTGGCAGGATATCCCTGTATTTACGGTCAGCTCTCCGCCCACTACGGTGCGTACCGCCCTGCCCTGCTTCCATATATCTGCCATCGAAAGACTCCATTTTGTCGTAATGTCTGACCCTGCCGGTATCGTCAGCGTTCCGTCGCTGACCCGGATGCTGCCGACCGTCATCGTTCCTTCCAGAGCAGCATTTGTCACCGCGCCCTCATTTAAGACCCTCGCGTCAATCATGGCATCCGTCACAAGCCCGTCCGCCTTCAGCGTGCCTCCAAGAGTAATGTTGTTGAACTTTCCTGTCAGCGCAGCGCCGCTCTCAAAAGTCATAGTTGTTCCCGGCTCAATCACAATGCTGTGATAATTTACCTCCAGTGTGCCTCCGGACTTGGTCATGATATTGGTAAATGTAGTCTGACTCGCGTCCTCAGCCACAACATAGCGGCCGCCGTTCTCCACATTGATCATTCCCGCTGTAGCGTTGACTCTGCCGCTTCCCGTATTCTCCCAGGTTCCATAAACAGACAGTGATCCTGTTAAAGATACGCCCGATCCCGACGTGTTGACAACCTTCACATTCGCGGGGATCGTCCAGCTCCCCTCCACATAAAGCTGCTTTTCAATTACAATCTCGCAGTTCTCCTCAGTCCACTGAAAATCCCGTCCCATGATCGCAAACGGATACTCCCATTCTGTCTGCCCCGGGTCGTCTTTCATCTCCAGCCATTCCTCATAGCTGTGAACGTAAATGTAGTCCGCTTTCACCGTATGGTGCGGAATGAAGCTCAGCAAGAGGGCAAATGCCAAAATTATGCTGAAAATCCCTCTTTTTTTCACAAACATACCTCCTTTAGATTGCTTTGAATCGACATTCAGAGAATGTCATTTCTCGGCTTATAATATCACTTAAAAGAGGCGTATGCAACCACGTTTTAAATCTTAACCGGACACATATAGGAAGCCTGAATCAGCTATTTGGTTCACTAACATTTTCCGTTAGATCACGTCCGGAAGCGGCGGGGAATTGGCAAACTTATTCTGTGAAAGGGAGACAGCCGCTCGATATTCCGTTCCGGAATCTGGGAAGAATCTAAGAATCCGA
>JAHZHF010000261.1 GCA_019420405.1 Clostridiales bacterium | reverse complement strand
GAAGGCGCCCGGACTCCGCAGCAGGAGGAAGGGCGTTACAGCCTGTTCCGCTATTTTGTGGAGGATGTGAGAGATGAGATTGTCAGTCTTAAGATTCAGCCGGATATCGTGAGCGTGAGAGACGTACAGGCAGGAAATGTTATCCGTATGACGGGACTGGATTACGGGTACTATATTATCGACGAGGTATCCTGGGTGGAGGGAACGCATTCTGCAGCTTCTCTGTGCATGGTAAACACAGCGAACCCGACGGCTGAGATTGCTGTGAAATCAGATTATCCTTCTATAATCAAAAAAATTCAGGAGGACGATGAGGAGGATAAAATCCAGGATGCCGAAAACTGGAATGATATCGCGGACTTTGAGATCGGGCAGGATGTGCCATACAAATTTGTTTCCGATATTCCGGATATGAATGGATACGATACATATTATTATGCGTGGCATGATGTGATGGATGAAGCACTGACTTTACAGCCGGACAGCATCAAAATAGAGATCAGCGGAAAGATCGGAAATGCGAAGAAGAGTTATACGCTGAAAAAGGGTGAGTACACGCTGGTGACGAATCCGGCAGATGGCGAAGATACATTCCAGGTAGTTGTGGCGGATATAAAAGGAATCACGGACAGAGAGTTTAACCAGATAGATCAGGAAGGCCATAATATATACGGTCAAAGCGTCACTCTGAGATTTGACGCGACGCTGAACGAAAGAGCTGTGAATAAAACAGGAAGACCGGGATTTGAAAATGATGTCCGGCTGGAGTTTTCAAATGATGCGGATGGCGACGGTTCCGGAAAAACAGGCTATACTCCATGGGATACAGTAGTATGTTTTACATACAAACTGGATGTGGAAAAGCTGAATGACCATGGGAAAACTCTGGCCGGAGCGAAATTCCGCCTGTATTCGGATGAGGACTGCAGAAATGAAGTTTATGTAAAGAAAGTAAGCAACGGCTATGCGGTGATCAACCGTGATTTGACAGGTGGTGAGGACCATACCGGAGGAGAAAAACCGGCGCAGGCGGAAGAAATGGTATCCGGGGAGGATGGGCTTTTTACGATTTACGGTCTGGATCGCGGAACATATTACTTGAAAGAGACAGATGCGCCTGACGGATACCGGCCGCTTCTGGATCCCATCGTGCTTTCGGTAAATCCGGTTTACACGGACGACCGGGACAATTATATCAAGGGAGAAGGTGCGGCAGAGACCACTTTGCAGAGACTGGATGTCAGTGCGCACATAGAGAGTTTCTATGACGGACTGGCGCAAGAAGAGGATCAGAACCTTGAGACTGATGTGGAAAACGGAAGCGCAAATCTGACGGTAATAAATAATGTAGGGAAAAAACTGCCTGTTACAGGTACACACACCGTCCTGCTGCTCTTTATAGCCGGCGCAGGACTGATGACTGTTACGGTGATAAAGAGCAGAAAGAGAAAAGATCCGGAGGGAGATACAGACAGATGAGAAAGCGGTGGGGATTCAGAGTGGTTTTTCTTATCGGTTTTCTGCTCTGCTGCCTGCCGACCGTTTTTAACTTTATTACCCGGAAGAAACAGGCTGAGGCGGTTGCAACCTATCAGTCGGCTGTAGAAAAAGAGGACAGCAGCCTGGAAGATACCAGGGCGGATGCGCAGTTATATAACAGTATGCTCTGGCAGTCCGGGGAGGCGGTTGTAGATTCGCTCGATACGGGGATTCTGAGTGATGAGAGTTATGCGTCCCAGATGGATGTTTCGGGCAGCGGGATCATGGGGAGTCTGGATATTCCCAAAATTAACGTGGAGCTCCCGATCCGACATGGAACAACAGAGGAAGTTCTGTCAGAGGGAATCGGCCATATCCAGGGAACCAGCCTCCCTGTGGGTGGAGAGAATACTCACTGCGTTCTTACCGGACACAGAGGCCTGCCCAGCTCAAAACTGCTGACCCGGCTGGATGAGATGGCCGAGGGAGACTACTTCTTTCTCCGCACCTGCGGAGAGACGCTGGCATACCGTGTTTGCGAGATCCGGACGATAGAGCCGGAAAACGTATCGGTCCTGGAGATTCAGGAAGGGGAAGATCTGGTTTCTGTGGTTACCTGCACTCCCTATGGACTGAATACTCATCGTCTGATAGTGACAGGAGAACGGGTAGAGTATGATGAGGCCGGATACCATGCAATCCGGGCGGCCGTACCGTCGGGACGGGAGATGATTTTCACACTGCTTCCGTTTCTGTTTGCGGCGCTGGCAGCAGGGTTGTATATAAGAGACTGGCGCAGAGATAAAAAGAGAAGGCGGAGAAGCGAATGGTATAGGTATAGAAATCGAAGGAGAGTGAGCGAAGCAAATGAGCAAACGGAGAAGCATTAGGGCAGACGCGGTAATGCAGTCTGCGGCAGGCAGAAAGACAATGAGTATAATAAAAATTGTGACGGCAGCACTATTTCTCGCTGTGGCGCCTGTATGCCCGGCAAAAGCGGCGGATGGAGCGGAAGGGACGGGAATAACGCCGGGAGAGATTACAGTGAGACTTTTGGAGGGAACAGAGGGGACTGTAAGAGAAGGGATCCGTTTTTTCTGTACAAAAGTGGCAGAGATACAGAATGGAGATTATGTTCTTATGGAAGAATACCGCGGATCAGAGGTGGATCTGAATGAAGTAAATCATGCGGAAGAGCTTGGAGAGGCGGCAGAGATGCTGGCGGAATATGTGAAGGACACCGGGGGGACGGCAGAAAAATCCGATTTGACAGACCATAGGGGAGGGGTGCATTTTACAGGGCTTGAACCGGGCGTATACCTGATCAGAGGGGAAGAGAATCCTGCTTATGACGTGATACTTCCGGCGCTGGCCGCCGTTCCGACATTCCATGAGGTGGAAGGGGCGATGTTGTACTCTGTAGAAGTGGAGCCGAAACATACGCCAAGGCCCCGGGAAGAGAAGAATACTGCGCCTCAGACGGGCATAGATGATGCAACATTCCAGTATTTGACAGGCGGCGTGTTGTGCATATCTGGAGCGCTGCTTCTGATACTGGCGGGAAAAAGAAAGAAAAGTTATGAGAGATAGGATACGAGGTCTCTTCATCCTCATCTTTTTCTGTGCGGGCGGAGTTATGATTTTCTTTTCTTACAGAGAGAGCCGGCCTTTTGCAGAAGAGAAAATCCGGCAGAAAGCGGTCAGGGAAGCAGTTGTGCAGGAGGCGGAAAGCCCTATGGACAGGAAGATTGATTTTGAGATGCTGAAACACATAAACGAGGATATCATTGGCTGGCTTTATATACCTCAGATCGGAGTGGACACTCCGATTTTAAAAGGGGATACGGATGAAGAGTATCTGGCTGAGAACTTTGAGGGCGAGTACAGCCCTCTTGGTTCTATATTTACATATTCCCATACGGACGAGAAATTGTCAGATCCTCATTTCTGTCTGTTTGGACATAATATGCCATCAGGACAGATGTTTGGCAGACTTTCGGAATTTACAGATGACGAATTTTGCCGGATGAATAATACATATTGGCTTTATACTCCCGAACGGACAAAGCAGATTGTGGTACAAAAGGTATGTGAAGTGGAGATGGATGATGCGGTCTTTCAGGATGACTGGGAGGGAGGGGTGGGTGAAGTACAGACGGTGACGCTGGCAGCCTGCGCAGGATATGGAAACACTCCTTTGAGGATCGCCGTGACAGGTGCGGTGGAAGAGGAAAAAATCATCTTGTAGTTCAAGGAAAAGCCCCTGAAAAGGGAGGATGCCGGGTAGCTGATCGGCTCAGCTCCCGGCATGTATTATGAAAAAGTTTATTCAAAATAACTTCTTGGCGTCTATTTGATTGGTTTTGTATGTTTTTCTTTCGATGGTTAAAGTATATCCGAGAGAAATGAAGAAAGCGTGATGATATCATGAAAGATTTTTTAATGATAAATGAACAAATTATGAACGTCGAAAAAGGGGGAATGGGATCGAAACAATAGTAAAAGACCGATGGGGGAGCCATCGGTCTTTTGAGGGGAGTATAAATAATTA
>JAHZHF010000260.1 GCA_019420405.1 Clostridiales bacterium | reverse complement strand
TCCTCCATCCCCGCAGAATTTTTCTCGAAATAGGGCTGTTTTCTGGGCTTTACAAACCGGAAGTTAATGAATATATAGCTGCTACAAGAAGCAGGCGCGGCCGGAAGAGTTTCGCAACGAAAATCCCTCAAGCCGCGCCAATTGGTGTGCTTTACAGCCTATTTAGGCAATGACATTTCCGATTTGAAATGCGCAGGGAGCGGAGCGGACGGTTTGAGTACACTTTCTGGGGAAAGGGGACGGCCGGGAGATGTGACTTTGGAGGAATCCGGAACATCGAACGGCTGTCCCCTTTTCACAGAATACGTATTGTCAAAACTTCGCTCCGCTTCCGGACACATTTTGACAGAAAACGTTATTGAACTAAATAGCTGGCGACTGCCTAGCAGGTCGCCCCGCCCTTCATATGTTTCTGCGCCTTAAGGTTCTCATCCTTCCTCGCCAGCAGATCATCGGAGAGAAGCTGCGCCTGTACGTTCTCAAACCCGAGGCGTGCCACTGTATCTGCGAATCTCTCGCCTGTGATTCCCTGTTCGCGGAACAGAAGGATCGCTTTTTCCACCACTTCAAGTACTTCGTCCTTATCCGTAAATACCTTATCCAGATGTCTGCCCTGAGCCACCTTCTTGCCCCAGCGTCCGCCGATATAGATCCGGTAGCCGTTTGTGTAGTCCTCAATTGCGCGGAACGGACATTTGCCTACGCAGCGCCCGCAATGGTTACATGCATTCTCATCGATCGTGATCTTGCCGTCCACCATCTTCGCCACTTTGATCGGGCAGTTGTTTTCGATCTGGCAGACTTTACAGCCGCGGCATTTCTCCAGATCGATCTGCGGTACTCTCTGGCCGATGATTCCGAGGTCGTTCAGATCCGGTTTCACGCAGTTATTCGGGCATCCGCCCACCGCAATCTTAAACTTATGCGGAAGTTTGACACTGCTGTAGCCGTGGAAGAATCTCTCGTGGATCTCCTCTGAAAGTGCAAATGTATCAATCAGTCCATACTGGCATGTAGTTCCCTTGCAGGATACGACAGGACGCACTTTCGATCCGGTTCCTCCGGTCTCAAGTCCTGCCTGCATCAGATATTCCCTGAGCGGCTCAATATTGTCGAACGGCACTCCCTGGATCTCCATCGTCAGGCGGGAAGTCATAGTCACCTCGCCGCTTCCGTACAGCTCCGCAGCCTCCGCGATGGTCCGCGCCTCATCGGCCGTGATCTTTCCGTTTCTTGTAATCACACGGCCGTTGAATCTGTCAGGCGTTCTCTTATCTTTCAGGAAGCCGAGGGCTTTTACTCTGGTTTCTTCCTCTTTTGACACTGCTTCCCCGGCATTTTTCACCTTTACATCATTAAAGAAAGTTGCGCCCTCCAAAACGACCGTATTCTCGTATCCATAGTAACGCATCCTGTTCTGAAGGAAATACGCCCTTCTTCCCCTTGCGCATACGATCAGTATTTTTTCTTTTTTGTCCAGACCTTCAATCTCACCGTTCACCTGGGACAGATTGACATAGAATGCTCCCCTGATCGCCGGCTCCGGCTGAGCATCCACAATTGTGAACCCTTCCGCCTTTCCGGCTGCATACTCAGCCGGGGTCATGCTGACAAGCTTTCCATCCATCTTGTTCATCAGCACATAGACAGCCTGAACGAACGGATGAATGGCTGTGGAGAACGGCGGCGCATAAGCGAAATCTGCATTCTCGTAATCTTCCAGCACTGCCCCCATATTGATTCCCATAACCGCGATGTCCACCATTTTATCCACCGCTCCCGGGCCGAATACCTGCACACCCAGCAGTTTCCGGGTCGCCCTGTCAGCGACCAGCTTGGTGATAAAGAAGGAAGCGTCCGGATAGTAATGCGCCTTGTCGTCCGTGGGCACGAGAACTGTTTCCACATCATATCCCGCTTTTCTTGCCTGTTCTTCTGTCAGTCCGGTGCGGCCGATATTCAGTCCCGGCAGCTTCACTACACCAGTCCCGAGTACTCCCGGATACTTCTTCTGCTCCCCGGCAATTACCTGAGCCAGAGTGCGTCCTTCCATATTTGCGGAAGATCCCATCGGGGACCACTGGCGCTCTCCTGTGATCCGGTTTGTCACCATGACACAGTCGCCCGCAGCATATACATCTTCCAGACTTGTTTTCATCTGATCGTCCACGAGGATCGTTCCTTTGAACATCTCAATTCCTGATCCTTCAAGGAACTCCGTATTCGGCCGGATTCCCGCCGCCATGATAAGCATTTCACAGGGCAGTGTTCCCGCCGTCGTCTTTACGCCCGTCACCTTCCCGCTTCCGAGCACAGCCTCAGCCGCAGTTCCAGTGATCACGCGTATGCCCTCGCTCAGCAGATGCTTTTTCGCATAGGCTGCCATCTCCGGATCAAGAATATTCGGAAGGATCTGGGAAGCAAAGTCGATCACTGTTACGCTGATCCCCCGCGCCTTTAAGTTCTCCGCAGCCTCAAGTCCGATGAAACCTGCACCGATCACAACCGCCTTTTTTACGTTATTTTCTTCTGTAAACTTACGAATCCCGTCTGCGTCGTCCGGAGTTCTCATCCGGAACACACCGTTCAGATCCTTCCCCTCAATCGGAAGCTCCGCAGGGGATGCGCCAACAGCGATCACCAGACGGTCATAGGAACAGACCTCCGTATTGCCGGTCTGTACGTCTCTCACTGTAACTTCCTTCTTCTGAGCATCCAGCGCAACCGCCTCTTTCCCCGTGCGCACTTCCACTCCTGTCAGCGCAGAGTATTTCTGAGGGGTATTTACGATCAGTTCCTCCCTGCTCTCGATAAATCCGCCCACATAATACGGCAGGCCGCATCCTGCGTAAGAGATGTCCATATCCCTGGTGATAACCGTCACATCAATGCTTCTGTCTTCTCTTTTTAATTTCGCCGCTGTTTTGGTTCCGGCCGCGACTCCGCCGATAATCAGAACTCTCATCTTCTACCTCTTTCCACATCTGTTTGCTGATGTTTCATTTCCTTTCCCTTCACGGTCCGCTCTCTGTTTCCTTTTCGGCCCGCATTCGTTCCATTCCGTCCTGCGTTCCGGGCGTTCTTACGCTTTCTGCTCCTGCCCCCGCCAGCCTCTCGACAGTTCCCGGTCCCTGTGGCAGCAATGTTCCTCATCCACACATTCCGGCCTCATCTCAGGACAGACGAAGACATCTCCCCCTCCTATCGTAAGATTCTTCCCGCTCACAAGCATATCCGCCATCTTCCGGCGCGCTTCATCGTAGATCCTGGTTACCGTAGGACGCGAAATCCCCATTCTCTGCGCGCACTGCTCCTGAGTCATCTGCATATGATCCAGCAGACGGATTGCTTCATACTCATCATAGGTGAGATTGATGCTTCCTCCGCCTTTATTTCCATCGG
Source organism: Clostridiales bacterium (assembly GCA_019420405.1). Lineage (GTDB taxonomy): Bacteria > Bacillota > Clostridia > Lachnospirales > Lachnospiraceae > Mediterraneibacter. The sequence goes on along the minus strand of JAHZHF010000260.1, from coordinate 652 downwards.
GAGAGAAGCCCTTCACCGCCGGTATGGAGCAAATACACCTGCGCTTCTGCGGCCTTGGCATTCACTTCCTCCTTTCTGCCGGATACCTTCGTAAATTCTGCTCTCGGGGTTCGCAGAGATCCGGCTTCATTTTGATCCATATTGACGCTTCCTGGATACTTTAGTTTCAGTATACACCATTATGAACATATGTCAATAAATTAACGGTAAAAAACGCTTTAGCTATTTAGTGCACTAACTCCCTTTGTTAAACATCCAAAATCAGAAAGTATTTTCCAAGACATATTCTGCGGGAGTGGAGGATATTTCCAGGTTCCGCTCCAGGAAATAGAGAAACTAAAGAAGTCTCGGCTACGGACTAAAAACAAGAACAGGCGGGGAGCAACTCGCATTCGCTCAGACAATCTCCCCGCCTGTTCTAACGTCCGAACCCGACACTTCAAGTTTCGCAAATTTCCTTCCGAAGTCACCTGTCAACATCCTCCAGACCCGCAGAAAGGCTCTCGAAATAACTGCTGATTTTCGGAGTTTTTCGACAGGCAGTCAGTGAATATATAGCTTCCAGAAGTAAGGCGCGGCCGGAAGCCTTTCATAATCGAAAGTCCTCAAGCCGCGCCACTTCTACGTTTATCAGCCTATTTAGTCAGTAACA
>JAHZHF010000026.1 GCA_019420405.1 Clostridiales bacterium | reverse complement strand
AATCAGCTCTGTTTTCGGATGTTTTGCAAAAGGACGTTAGTGAACTAAATAGCTGCTCTTACTTATACCACATCCCCGCCTCATACGGCCTCATTCTCACTCCTGCACTGCTCTTCTCCCCGCAAACTTCCGGCTCGTCTTCATAATTTCCAAGTATCTTCTGGAATCCATCCAGATCCGGCGCATCCTTCCACTCGTACTCTTTCCCGTAGAAGTTCGCCGCCACGATCAGCTCATGCCCCTCATAAGTTCTCCGGTACGCAAATACGGAAGGATCTTTCTGCGCGAGCGGTTCGATATCGCCGCAGGAGATTACATCCAGCTCTTTTCTCAGCGCGATCAGTTTCTGATAATAATGGAAGATAGAGTCTCCGTCCTTTAACTGTTCTGCTGCGTTAATCTTCGTATAGTTTCCATTCACACCGATCCATGGTTCTTCGCTGTCCTCAGCGGAAAAGCCCGCATACTTCGTATCGTCCCACTGCATCGGAGTACGTCCGTTATCGCGGGAGTGCACCTGCACGATACGCAGTGCGTCGGACGGCGACATCCCCTTATCCTGAAGGATCTGATAATGATTCAGGCTCTCCACATCTTTAAACTGGCTGATATCCTTGAAATCTGTGTTCGTCATTCCCAGCTCCTCACCCTGGTAAACATACGGTGTACCGCGCAGTCCGTGGATTATGGTTCCCAGCATTTTCGCGGATTCTTTCCAGTATTTTCCCTCATCTCCAAAGCGGGAAACAACGCGGGGCTGATCGTGATTACACCAGAACACTGCATTCCATGCATTATGCTCCGCCATACCTGTCTGCCACTGGAAGATAATGTCTTTCAGCTTCTGGAAATCTGCAGGCACCAGCACCCATTTTTCATTCCCCATGAAATCCACTTTCAGGTGGTGGAAACTGAATACCACGGACAGCTCTCCCGTATCGTGCCCTGCGTACTGATAACAGTTCTCGATGGTTGTACTGGACATCTCGCCCACCGTCACGATCTCAGTGTCCGTTCCAAATGTCATATCGTGGAGCTCTTTTAAATATTTGTGGATATTCGGTCCGTCTGTGTAATACTTTCTTCCGTCTCCCGTCTCATCATCCTCAATAGCTGCCTTGCTGATCAGGTTGATCACGTCAAAACGAAATCCCTTCACTCCTTTTCCCATCCAGAAACGAACGATCTTCTGAACTTCTTTCCTCACATTTGCATTATCCCAGTTTAAGTCAGCCTGAGTCACATCAAAAAGATGCAGATAATATTCATCAAATTTTTCCACATATTCCCATGCATTTCCGCCAAACTTGCTCTCCCAGTTTGTCGGAGCGCTTCCGTCCGCTTTTCCTTTGCGGAAGAAAAAGAAATCTTTATAATACGGGTCGCCCTCCATTGCCTTCTTAAACCATTCATGGCGCGTGGACACATGATTGAACACCATATCAAACATCAGTCCCATCCCACGTTTGTCCGCCTCTGCAATCAGCTCTTCCACATCTTCCATCGATCCGTATCTGGGATCAATGTTATAATAGTCCTCCACGTCGTATCCGTTATCATTCTGAGGAGATACAAAAAACGGGGTCAGCCAGATATAATCCACACCAAGTTCTTTGATGTAGTCCAGTTTCTCAATCACGCCGCGAAGATCTCCGAGTCCGTCCTTGTTTGTGTCGCAGAAAGACTTGGGATAAATCTGGTATACTGTACTTTTTCTGAAATCTTTCTTCATAATTCCAAATCCTTTCCTTTCCTAATCCCAGGAAATCACAGCCGTTTCACCGGCTTTTGCATCCATTCCGGAATGCATCTTAACGTTTGCCGCGGTTCCTTCTGCTGTCACGATCAGCATCGTTGTACACGGATGACCTGCAGCCCTGATCTTCTCCGGATCAAACTCGATCAGAGGCTGTCCGGTTTTCACGTGATCCCCCTCATTTACGAGAAGTCTGAATCCTTCTCCTCCCATATCCACTGTATCAACGCCTACATGAATCAAAAGCACCACACCGTTTGGCAGAGTCAGACCGCATGCGTGTCCCGTATCCGCCATAACCACACTCACATCACAGTCCGCGGGAGCGGTTACAACCGTATTGGACGGTTCGATTGCGACGCCGTCTCCCATGATTTTCTGGGAGAACACGTCATCCGGAGCCTCCTCAATCGGCATTACTTTTCCGTCCAGGATAGACTTTAACTCTTTTACATCTGCCGCGCCGCTTCTCCCGGCTTCCTTGTGAGCCGTGTCTGATACCGGTGTCCCGGGAGCTGGTGTTTCTGCTGTCTGAATATGGTTCACAGGTTTCTTTCCGCACTTATCCTCTTCTGAAAGTTTTACTTTTCCTACAATAAATGTCAGTGTAAACGGAATTACAATCGCCACACCCATAGCCAGAAGGAAGATCAGGTAATATTCCGGCTTGATGGATAAGATTCCCGGAAGTCCGCCGACTCCGATACTCAGCGCCTGAACTCCGCACCCCACGGAGATCATCGCCGCACAGCAGGAACCGATCATACCGCACACAAGCGGAAATCCATATTTCAGGTTCACACCGAAGAGCGCCGGCTCCGTTACGCCCAGGTAACAGGAGATACATGCCGGTATATTGACCTGCTGTGCACGCTCATTTTTCTTCTGGAGCACGGACATAGCCAGCACGCTTGAGCCCTGCGCAATGTTTGAAAGTGCGATCATCGGCCATAAGATCGTTGTCTTCGGCGGGATTGCCAGAAGCTGTGAATCGATTGCATTTGTCATATGGTGCAGACCAGTCATAACCAGCGGTGCATACAGAAGACCGAACACTGCGGCAAACAGGAATCTGACATTGGATGTGAGTCCCGCATAAACTACATTTCCGATTGCGTCACCGATCGCCCAGCCGATCGGTCCTACGACTGTATGAGCGATGATAACCGCCGGAACAAGAGAACAGAACGGAACCACAATCATGCTGATCACTTCCGGACATATCTTCTTGAAAAATTTTTCAAGATATACAAGGACGAATCCGGCCATCATCGCTGCGATCACCTGGCCCTGGTAGCCGATCATCTCGACCTGCGCGAACCCGAAATCCCACACCGGGATCTCATCCGCCGGGGTAGAAGACACGCTGAATCCATTCAAAAGCTGGGAGGATACCAGCGTCAGTCCGAGGATGATACCGAGGATCTGTGTGGTTCCCATCTTCTTTGTAATCGACCATACAATACCGACCGGGAGCAGATGGAATACCGCCTCGCCGATCAGCCAGAGGAAATTATACATTCCATTCCAGAACTGGTACACATCCGCCAGGCTCTGGGTTCCGTTGTTAAAGAAGTTAATCTCACCTATAACGTTCCTGAAACCGAGCACCAGTCCACCGCAGATCAGCGCCGGAATCAGGGGTGCGAATATCTCACCCAGCGTTCCCATAATCTTCTGGAGCGGATTCTGATTCGTCTTTGCCGCAGCCTTGACTGCATCTTTGCTCACGCCCTCGATTCCCGCGTAAGCGGTAAACTCATTGTAAAATTCAGACACATCATTTCCGATGATAACCTGATACTGCCCTGCCTGAGTGAAGGTTCCTTTCACGCTCGGCAGATCTTCGATCGCTTTCTCATCTGCTTTCTTCGGGTCCACCAGAACGAAACGCATCCTTGTCATACAGTGGGACACTGCCTGGATGTTTCCCTTTCCTCCGACGAGTTCCAACAGACTTTTTACGTCGTTTTCATACTTTCCCATCGTTTTTCTTCCTTTCTCTTCTTTCTCCCAGCCGTGGATTTCCGGCTCTCGGCCTCTTCCATCCCATTTCCGAAATGTCCGGTTTCCGGCTTTTCGGCTTGTTTGAATGCAGCCGGCACTTGTTTGAACAACTTAAATATATCACTCTTGTTTAAACATGTCAATCAAATAAAAAATTTTCTTTATCTTTGGAAATTTGCATAAAATTATAGCTTTAGTTTTGTGATGTATGCTGAACCAGAAGTAAAACTATTTTTTTACTTGATTTTAAGAACATGGATTTCTATAATTGGAGTATGATGTTTAAACAAGCAGGAGTTGAATTCAGCAATGCCAAAAGCAAAATACAATCAGATATACAGGGATTTAAAAGAGAAGATAGAGGCGGAAGTGTACGCTTACCAGGAGATGCTCCCTTCCGAGCACATATTGATCACAGAGTACGGCTGTTCGCGCAACACCGTGCGCCGCGCTATCTCCGAGCTGACCGCCGAGGGCTATGTGCAGCCCATGCACGGCAAAGGAGTACGCAACATCTTTCAGCCGGTCGAGCAGACCGCATTCACGGTAGGCGGGATTGAGTCGTTCAAAGAATCAGCCATCCGCAACCATCGCACTCCATTTACAAAGGTTCTGCTGTTCACCGAGATCACGGCAGATGAAAAAATCGAGAAAAAGACCGGATTCCGGAAGGGCTCGCAGCTCTACTATATCCAGCGCCTCCGTTCGTTGAACGGAAAGCCTCTGATCCTTGACCATAACTATTTCTTAAAAGAACTGACCCCCGGGCTTACCCCGGGGATCGCGTCAAAATCCATCTATGATTATCTGGAAGGGGAACTGGGCCTTACGATCACTACCAGCAAGCGTACGCTCACGGTGGAGCGTATGACCCAGATCGACGAGAAATACATTGACCTGAAAGATTATAACTGTATGGCTGTCATCACGAGCCAGACCTTTGACGATAATGGGATACAGTTTGAGTATACGCAGTCACGGCATCGTCCGGATTATTTTCGTTTCCAGGATGTGGCAACACGGAGACGTCTTCCTCAATATCCGTAACGCCCTCTCCTACATTGGGGTGAACCTGCGACCAGGCGGCGTCAGCGGCAAACACGGCCAGCAGCACGATGCATACCGCTCTCAGCCGCCTTTCGCTGATCCGTTCCAGCAGGTTGTCGATCACCGGCGCCAGAACATACACAATCGCAAGTCCTCCGATTCCGAATACGAGCAGCCCTTCCGCACAGATCCTTCCGTTGAGATTCAGAAAATATCCGCTGTAATCCCACCATTTCGTCCCGCCGCTCATGATCTCCATCACCAGAGAAGTCATATATTCCAGAAATCCGCAGAGCACAATCGTCGCCGCAAATTCCAGCGCCGGATTCTTCCGCAGACGGTTCAACACCGTCAGGATCAGTACAGCTCCCGAACCGTAGATCGGAAGCCATGGGCCGTGCAGAGCCCCTCTGTTTACAAATTCACCATAGGCCACCAGGTGCATTCCCACTTCCCACAGCCATCCGAAAAAGGACAATCCCAGGAATATCACAATGAGCGACCAGATCGAATAATGTCTCATATAATTGAGCGACTGTACCAGTCTCCTGCGCTCCTCCTCCGGAATCGGGTAAAGCCTCACCGGATAAGCCTCGCCTCTGGCATCGTCCATCAGCGCCTGCAGCCGTACCGTCTGCTCCTGCCGCTTCTCGTATCTGCGCTCCTGTTCCCTCCTGAACAGCAGGATACCGAAATTCCGGGCCAGGAACCCACGCCACCCGGTCAGCCCCGCCTCTTCTATCGTCTCCTCCGGAGGATTTTCCATCACGGAAATCACATCCGCATACCGTGCCGCCAGAACTGCGGAGCCTGCCTTTTCATAGAGATAGTCGTCATACAAAAGCTCCGCGTCCGGAATCCCCTCGCGCTTCGCCATTTCCCGCAATTCCGCATAATATCTCGTAAACGACGCAGTCTTATAGGGATTCGTATAGAAAATGTTAAATACTCCCAGTGTCAGAGCACCCAGAAGTTCCCAACCGAGGAAGGACAACTCAAATAGAAAGCACTCCCACTTGTGGCCTTTCATCATCCGTCTCGACAGCGTGATCGCCTGTCTCGCCGTCATGGCCGGATTCTCCGCGACGATATACGGCACAAGATAGTAAGAATAATACTTCACTGCAATGCCCACAATCGTAAAGCACCACAAAAAATAATAAACATATTTCACAAACATGATCCAGGACGCGTTCAGCCACTTCCGAATCCGAAGCAGAAATATAAATCTCTGCGGCGTCACCCTGTCATAATTCATTCCCTCCAGAAATATCCTTCGGATTACAACAGGAAATGTATTCTGGATCAGAAACCAGAACACAAATACCCCCAGCGCGCCAATCAGAATCAAAATCAAAAGCCCCAGATTGTCCGAGCCCGTAATCGAGCCGATCGCCGCCACTGCCGTCACCAGAATCGAACCGGAACTGACCTGGTTCACCACATTCGAGAGCACTCCTCTCGTCCGCCCGAACATAGGACTGCCAGATTTCGACTCCTCGATTTCGTTCTCACGGATCTCATCCGAAAGCTCTCTTCCTGCCTGCGTGTTCCGCTCCGCCATAACCTGGAGAACGTCCCACCAGTCCACGCCCCTGGCCGTAGTTGTAACGGTAATTCCGGCGCCGCTGCCAGCTCCGCTTCCAGAATCCTCAAAGCTCTGTACATATTCCTCCCGGTTCTGCGCCGAAGAAAAATTCAGCGAACTGCCAAACTCCGCCGCCAGAAAGGCCGCGATCAGACAGGCCATCACCAGAACCGCATAGTGCTTCTTCAGGATGCGCCTTCCCTCTTTTTTCATTTGTTTTCTCATTACTCTCATTTTATGCTCCTCCAATGCCGGATCTTCTGACGAGATGGCCGGCGATGCTTTCATACAGTAACAGTATAAAAGGAGAGCCGAGAAAACGCAAGGTGGGGGATGTTTTCCCATCACGGCAGGTATTTTATTTATGCATATGCTTTCTGTCCGCGGAAGACCGCTCCCTCTGACACCGACAGCCTGAGTCCCTGATATGGCACCTGCTGCTGACAAAATATATTGCCCTCCCCGACTTCTACGATAATTTCTTTTTCCCATCCACGGGGGATATAGATAATAACCTTATTTCTGTCTTCGTAATACTGCGCTACCAGATTAGAATTAAACCCGTCCCTGATCTCAACCTGAGCACGCTCTTCGTAAATCCGGTAATCCCGCGCATACATCTCTTTCATGACAAAGCTCCTCCTCTTCTTGGGGCTCCTTTCTGACACTCGTCTTAAAAATCTGGAAATTATACCATCCGTCATGCCGATTTCCGGATTCCATATATCATATGCCACTTCCATATTTCTTCCTACAACTGTGTACTGATCAACTAATGCACTGAATATAACGGGACATTTTTTCTAAATTGTCAGGATTTTGTTTCAAAAATATTAATTCTATCGTAACAGCTCACTCTGCCGAAGACCGGAAATGCAGTCGCTTCCCCCCTCCCCTCAATTTTGAGGGGCTTGAACACTTTATGCGCCGCCGCAATGCCGCAAAGCGGTAAAATATCCCTGTTGCGGCGTGCGCATCCCGCCCGGAGGGTTTTTATTTCATAGGGAACGCAGTTTCCTATGAAATAAAAAAAGCCCGGGAAAATTAATTTCCCGGGTTTTCGACAGGCGCAGACGAGATTTGAACTCGTGAATCAGGGTGTTGCAGACCCACGCCTTACCACTTGGCTACTGCGCCTTGAGTATGAGCACTTAGCGATCGTTCTTTGATCGCTTATGTGCAATGACCCCGACGGGAATCGAACCCGTGTTACCGCCGTGAAAGGGCGATGTCTTAACCGCTTGACCACGGGGCCACAATACGGCCGCTGCACTTGCAGTGACCGTGTTTTATAATAGCACAGTGGCAAGGTAAATGCAAGGATTTTTTTCAAATCAGCAATAGCTCTGTAACAGTTCAGTTATTTAGTTCATCAACTCCCTGTCCATCATCTTACAGAAGATCCCCGCCGGATTCACACCCCCATGCTGACTCCTATATGCAATCACATTCATTGGGATGAGCTGCAGCGATGAGATATTTATAATAAATCTTTTGTCTCCCGCTTAATCCAACTCATTATTCTGCTCTTCCAACAGCTTTTTCAACTCTTCTTTGCTTGGCAGAACTGTTTGATACTTGCTGGCAAATATCTGTGTGTTGTTTTCGGGCAGTGTCATTTCGACAATAGCATTGTTTTTGTCCTTACATAGAACAATACCAATCGTAGGGTTTTCATCCACAAGTTTTATTTTTCTATCATAGTAATTAACATACATCTGCATCTGCCCGATGTCCTGATGTTTTAATTCTCCGATTTTCAAATCAAAGAGCACAAAGCAGCGCAACAAACGATTATAGAAGACCAAGTCCACTCGAAAATGCTCTTCATTAAATGTGAAACGTACCTGTCGCCCTATAAAGGCAAAGCCTGTTCCAAGTTCCAGAAGAAACTTCTGCAAATGATCGATAATTTTTGTTTCAAGTTCTGTCTCTGAATACTCTGGTAATTCTGGAAGGCCAAGAAATTCCAAAACATACGGATCTTTCACAGCATCCTCTGGATTCTCTATAGTCTGTCCTTCAGACGCTAGACGTGTCACTTTATCCTTATTCCTGCTTAATGCAAGTCGTTCATACAATGAACTGTCGAACTGCCTTTTCATCTCTGACAGACTCCATCCGTTTTTTGCTGCTTCGATCTCGTAAAAATGCCTCTCATCAATATTAGAAATACGCATCAGCTTCAAATTTGTGACGGAAAATCCTTTGCCGAATTTTTTTGACAAATAATCAGATAATTCCTTCAGTAAATACTTACCATATGCAGCACGTTCTTTTCCTTGCTGTTCTTCTTCATAAATTCTGAAATATCTTGCAAAAATTTCTGATTGACTGAATCCATATTGCCACCTTCCCTTTTATTTTTGAATGCACCATATCATTAAAAGGTCTATTTAAGAATTGGTCAGAAGGTATCTGACCAATTCACTTCCACTTTTTACACTCTTTTAAGTTAGGATTTAATTATACCGCTTCGAATTATAAGTAGCCTAATACCCATATAGAATGTATCTCTCCATAATTAATTCCTAAATATAAGAATAGTAATCATTTTGAGCAATAGCTCTATTTATACTTCTATCCAAATCCTCCTCATATTTTATTGTCCAGTCTTTCGAATAATAAGTAGACTCTATCATTCCTAGCGTAATTCCAGATATTTTAGAAATTAAAACAGGATTGATCATATTATCTACCATCATTTTTATCGCCGTATTTCTTATTGGTTCAACACCTAAACTTTTCTTGCCTTCACTTCTATCCAAAATCCCAAAATCTTGAACAATATTACATAACCAGGCATTTAGTTTTTCCCCACCGAACTTCCCTTTATATCTATAAATATATTCAAAAAGATTATCCTCCTCTTTTATATTTACGTTATTTCTCTTTTGTGCCTCTGCAATTGCATATTTTATATCTCTTGTTAATCCGTTCGGAACATTAATATTCACATTATTTATATATATTCTTTTATAGTTCTCTTTTATATCGCTTTTTTTCAGATTGATAATAACACTCCTCTTCGCTGGCGCTATTAACGTAATTTTTATAAACAAACGTAAGATTATTCTCTGTAAATATCGTTCTTCCTCCCGTATTCCAGCATTTTTTTCTCTGTGGCTCTCTATTGCATTATCTAAAGCAATCAATAACTCCTTGATTTCTCCCGAACTGTAGTATCCTCTCTCATTAGATTCTGATAATCCAAATCTTGCCACTATATTATTCTTAAATTCTCCGTAATTAGTAATCTTAGCAAAGATATCCTTACTTTTCCCCGTTTCACTTAAATAAATATAAAATTTTTTTAAAGATTCTAAATGAGATTCCATTGTTGCCCTTGTATTTATTTCTCCTTTTTCATGATAATAGCCAATACAATCCTCTACTGTATGCTTATCTATTATTGTGGGGGAATCTGCAAGATTAACTTCTGGTCGAGTCAAATACTCAATAAACTTGTTAATGTGATTTCTATAAACATGACTTCTTTCAACTATATCGCTACATTCATGATAGAACTGGTCTCTATACCTAGCCATTACATATGCATCGTACATTATTCCGATCTCCTTTTCGCAATGAATTCCCGCTTTCATTTTATTATTGACTTTTTATGATGTCAACAATGTATTAGTAAAAACACCACAAAAGCGGAGAGCACTCACGCTCTCCGCCCCCGGTCCATCATCTTACAGAAGATCACCGCCGCTCCGGTACTCACCATCGTTGCCGCAATCCCTGCTCCTATGATCCCCGCCGGATTCACACTCCCATACTGACTCCTATATGCAATCACATTCATTGGGATGAGCTGCAGCGATGAGATATTTATAATAAGGAACGTACACATCTCATTTCCTGCAATGCCTTTCCTTCTGGCCGGGCCCGGGGCCTTCCCTGCCCTCCTGTCGTCCTCCAGTTTTCCGAGTTCTTCCATCGCCTTAAGTCCGGCAGGAGTTGCGGCCCACCCCAGCCCCAGAAAATTTGCGATAAAATTTGTAGCTATATGTTCATTTGCCCCATGCTCCTCCGGCAATGCCGGAAAAAGAAATTTAATGAGCGGTCTCATCCGCTCTGACGCCATGCGGATAATTCCGGCTTTCGAAGCGATCTCCATGATCCCGGTCCAGAAAGCCATCACTCCGATCATAGTGATGCACAGCGTTACCGCCTCTTTTGAGGAATCCAGCGCGGCGTTTGTAATATCCTGCATCTTCCCGTTAAAAGCGCCGAAGACAATCCCCACCAGGATCATCCCCGCCCACAGATAATTAAGCATCCGATTTCCTCCTGCCTTTCTGCCGATAAACAGACTTTTAATCTGCTCCTGCCATCTCCCACATATAGTCCTCTACGATCTCAAAAGGAGCTGGCCCCACATTTAATACCGCCTCATGGAATTCTCTCTGGGAAAATGACTCCCCTTTTTCCTCGATCCACTCTTTTTTTAATTCGAGAAACTCCACATAGCCGATATAGTATTTCAGATAATTCGCCGGGGAACCTATGATCAGCTCATAGATCTCCTCCACAGTATCCGAATCCGTTATCCCATAATTTTTAAAAAACGCAATTGTATCCATCCGTTCCCAGCCCTCATAATGGATCCCCATGTCAGCCAGTGCATAAAGCGCCAGTATGATCGATGCGTTCTTCTGCAGAAGCAGCGCCTGCTCCTTTGAGAGCGGCGTCAGATAATAGCTTCCCATCTCGGCATAAGTGGCCCACCCTTCCGTATAGCCGCCGAAGTTAAACAGACTTCTGATCGGAGCCGGATCTGTGCTTTCATAGTACACATTCTGGTACAGATGCCCCGGATATCCCTCGTGAGCCAGCGTCGTAAACAGGGTCAGGTCATCCCCCATCTGAGACTGGTTGATGTAAATGACATTTTCCTGGCTGTTATCAATGGCAGGAATCATGTAAAAGGCAGGGCTTAAATGTTCCTCCATGGCCTCCGGGACATATTTTACCTCCAGCTCCGTCCCCGGCGCTTCCGGAAATGTATCTGAGATCCCGTCTTCCAGATAACTCAGTATCAGTTCCGCATTTTCCTGTCCCATGCCTGCTGCCGCTTCCTTCGCTTCCCCTGTAGTGATCCCAAGCACCTGCTCCATGGCTTCCAGATCATCCGTGATCTGCCTGCGGGTCATATCTTCCAGCTCTTCTACGGAATGCGAGGTACCTACAGACTGTTTCACCAGCAATTCATAATACTCCCTGCCCCCCGGCAGTCCGCCAAGTCCCTTCTCATTCTCCCCCTGTCCTCTAAGCTCCTCCAGTCCCATGATCATCTTTTCATACGCCGGGATCACATTATCCTGAACTGCGCGTGCATTATCCTGTATATAGTCACTTTTTTCTTTCTCTGTCAATTCATCAACTTCCTCTATCCGATCTGCAAATGTAGAATAGAGATAATTTCCATCTCCCATATCAAGAAATGCCTGACACTGGCTGAGCACTGTATCCAGGGCATAGTCTGCCATAAACAATCCTGCTTCTGCCTTCTTCCTTTCAAACTCCATCAGACTGTCAAAGTACTCCCCTGTAGTCTCCAGAAGTGCCAGATATTTATCCGCATCCTCCCTGTCATAAAACTGGTATTCGGACAGTACGACAGGAAGCTGGGTCTGCACACCGCTTACCCGCCCCAGCGGCTCTTCATACAAGATATAATCCGCCTGCTTTTTTATCATCTTCATCCGGTAGTTCAAGATATCGTATATCAGACGGTTCTCTATGTCCAGGCTGGCATAATCGTATTCCAGAAGCGCCTGCTGCATATTTTCCGCAGATGCCTTCACAATTTCCGCATCCGTCACAATGCTGCCAAACGTCGGCTCCGGCTCCACGACTCCGTATGCTTCCGGATCTTTCAGCGTATAGTGCAGGCTTACTGTATCCGATGAGATCTCATTCCGGAACAGTTCGTCCGTGTAAGCCCCAAACCGTTCGTTCTCATCCGGGGTCTCTTTCGAAACAGTCAGGCCGCAGCCACCGGACGCCGCAGCCGCCAGCACCAGCGTAAATAATATACTCACGCTCACCGCTTTATTTAAAATTTGTCTTTTGGGAATCCGTTTTCCTGATCCAGAACGAAAAAACTCCATAGAAACTCCCGAAACTTTCTTTCTCCTATCTTATGTCTCCACTTCCAGCTATATTCATCTGTCTATTTTTCCTGTTCAAATCTCCGTTCCGCTTTTGCTGCTCCGCTCATATGTTACTGTTCACAGGAGCGCCATTCGCAACACTCATATGCTTCCAGACGGACGCATATAGTTAAAAGATCATTTATTTGCCGGCAGTCCGCCCCATACATCCGGAGGTACATATGCATTTTCTGCTCTATATTTCAGATTTTATTGTCCCATTTATCGTTCTGAGTATTGTCGTATATGGGATTCTCACTAAAGTCAACGTCTATGAAACCTTTATCAAAGGCGCCAGAAGCGGATTTCTCACAGTCATCCGCATCATGCCCACACTCATCGGACTGATGGCCGCGGTCGGCATCCTGCGCGCCTCGGGATTCCTGGACTTTATCGCTGCTCTGATCGGAAGCTTTACTTCCCGTATCGGCTTTCCCGGGGAACTTGTTCCACTCTCCGTTGTAAAGATGTTTTCCTCGTCCGCCGCGACGGGACTTCTCCTCGATATCTTCAAAGAATACGGTACAGATTCCCGCCTGGGCCTCATCGCCTCGCTCTCTCTGTGCTGCACGGAAACGATCTTCTACACCATGAGCGTTTATTTTATGACTGCCAGGATCAAACATTCCCGCTACACGCTTGCCGGTGCGCTGATCGCGACATTTGCGGGACTTGCAGCCAGCGTCTTTCTCGCAGATCTGCTCCTGTGAACAGTAACGGCCTGACTAGATGGCGTAACTGAGCTCTCCTTTGGGATTGTAGCGTCTCTTTCTTTGTGCTAAAATAAAGGCATCATTTGACTGGGAGGTGTCTTTATGGCCAGCGTGACATTAGAACGCTTAACGAAAACTTATCCGAACGGATTTATCTCTGTAGATGACATCAGTCTCCATGTTGAGGATGGTGAATTTGTTGTTTTCCACGGGCCCAGCGGATGTGGAAAATCTACGATCCTGCGTATGATCGGCGGATTGGAGGATATTACAGCCGGCAGTATCTATCTGGGGGACGAACTGCTCAACGACGTCCTTCCCCGCGACCGCCAGCTTGCAATGGCGTTTCAGAATTATACGCTCTACAAACATTTCAACGCCTATGACAATATTGCCCTGGGACTCAGGCTCCGCAATCTGCCCCGGAATGTAATCGACAGCCGGGTCAAGGCGGCAGCTCAATTTTTCGGCATCTCTGATGTTCTTGAGAAAAAACTCAAAGCACTCACCCCGGCGGACCGCCAGCGTGTCGCTCTCTGCCGCGCCATCGTATGCCGCCCTAAGGTTCTCCTTGTCGATGAAGATTTCGCCCGTCAGGATGAAGACCGGCGTTTGGAGATGCTTGGAGATATTCTGGAAATAAATTCGGATCTCAGGATTACAGTCCTCTATGTTACCAACAGATATGAAGAAGCTAAAGGACTGAAAAAGAAAATTGTATATATGAAAGATGGAAAAATAACGGACATCGGATAATTTCCGGTGTCCGTTATTTCTGTCATTCTCCGCTTTACCGCTTATTCTGCTCAAGATAATTATATATGTCCCGCTTCTGCACGCCGCGGTCCTTCGCCGTACGTTTCATCGCTTCTTTGCGTTCCATTCCCTGAGAAAGATAATATTCCATGTGCTCTTCAATGCTCATGTCCTGCCACTTTTCCTTCTCCTGCCGCTCGATCTCCTGACGGCTCAGCCCTTCGATGACGATAACGCACTCGCCCTTGGGCTGGTTCTGCGAGTAATATGCCGCAGCCTCAGGAAGCGTCGAGCGGTATACGGTCTCATGCCGCTTGGTCAGCTCCCTGCACACGCTCACCTTCCGCTCTCCCAGAAGCCCGCTCAAAAGCTCCAGCGTTTTTACCAGTCGGTGCGGAGCCTCATAGAGAACGATCGTCCTCTGCTCGTCTTTCAGTTCCTGCAGAACAGCCTCCCGCTCCTTTTTGTCTGACGGAAGAAATGCTTCAAATGCAAAGCGCCCTGTCGGAAGGCCCGATATTGTAAGTCCTGTAATGCATGCCGCCGGACCCGGGACCGCTGTAACCGTAACGCCTGCCTCATGGCACATCTGTACCAGCTCCTCGCCCGGATCCGAGATCCCCGGGGTACCCGCATCCGTAATCAGGGCGATATTCTCACCGGACAGCAGACGCTCCACCAGTCTGCGCCCTTTGTCATACTTATTATACTCATGGTAACTTGTCATCGGAGTGTGGATATCGAAATGATTCAGCAGCTTCACGCTGTTTCGCGTGTCCTCTGCCGCAATCAGATCCACTTCCCTCAATGTGCGCACAGCCCGAAATGTCATATCCTCCAGGTTTCCGATCGGGGTCGCACAGAGATATAATGTACCTGTCATAGTTTCCTCCATCTGCTTTGTACCGTTCACTCGGCCGTCTTATCACGCTTCCTGCTTCTTCCCATAAATAATGATCGGCGGCTCTATCGTAACTCTGGGCCGCGCACCGCGCACGCCCTCAACCAGTACAAGCACCGGTTCTTTGTCCGCATACGGGTGAATAAACTGTATTCGTTTCGGTTCGATCTTATACTGATTCATCTTGATCACAATCTCAGTCAGCCGGAATGGGCGGTGTATCATGTAGAATCTTCCCTTGTCCTGCAAAAGCCTCATGCTCTCCCGAAGAATGTCATCGAGCGTACACAGTACCTCATGCCGTGCAATGGCCTTCGCATCGTCTGGATTCTTAAGCCCGTGCTCCGATATCATATAAGGCGGGTTTGTCGTGATCACGTCAAAAAAGGACGGCTTAAATATTTCCGCCGCCTCTTTAATATCCCCTGTCACAATCTCAATCCGGTCCTCCAGATGATTATGGGCTACGCTCCTGCGCGCCATATCTGCTGTCTCCGGCTGGATCTCCAGTCCGGTAAATTTCTTTCCTCTGGTCTTCGCTGACAGAAGGATCGGTATAATTCCGTTTCCCGTGCCCATATCAAGCACTGTCTCCCCCGGTTTCACCTTCGCGAAATCCGAGAGGAACACCGCGTCAACCCCGAAGCAGAATTTGTCCGGATTCTGGATCAGCTCCAGACCGTCAAGCTGCAGGTCATCGAGCCGCTCCCCGGGCTTAAGCCCGCTTGCATTCAATCTATTTATCATCAAGCTTTGACGCTCCCTCTTTCTTCTCCAGCGCAGCAAGCTTTTTCATCTCTTCTTTAGAAACTTTCTGCTTTCTTTTTCTAGGTTTAAATTTCAGATCCTCCGCCTGATACTCACGAATCTCTTTCTCATCATTCTCAAGATTCACGATAACCTTCACCCGTTTTCTCAGGACACTCAGCGACTGAACCACTCCGGTCAGTCCCTCTTTCGTTGTAACAGTATCCCCTGTTGACGGGAGCTGGCTGTTCAGCATCTCGTAAGTTTCTTCCTCATTGTTAAGACAGCACATCAACCTGCCGCATACTCCGGATATCTTCGTCGGATTCAGGGACAGATTCTGCTCTTTCGCCATCTTAATCGAAACAGCCGAGAACTCTGTCAGATACGTGCTGCAGCACAATGGCCGCCCGCAGATTCCGATTCCTCCGCGGATCTTCGTCTCATCCCTCACGCCGATCTGCCTCAGTTCGATCCTCGTGCGGAATACTGCGGCAAGATCTTTCACCAGTTCGCGAAAATCGATCCGGCCATCCGCGGTAAAATAAAATAATATCTTATTCCCGTCAAAGGTATACTCCACATCGATCAGTTTCATATCAAGCTCATGCTTCCTGATCTTCTCCTGGCATATCTTAAACGCTTCTTTTTCTTTTTGCTTATTTTTCTCGACCGTTTTTCTGTCCTGCTCTGAGGCCATCCGTATCACGGACTTCAATGGCTGAACCACATCCACGCTCGGCACTTCCTTCGGTCCGGTTACCACCCGCCCGAATTCCACACCGCGGGCAGTCTCGACGATCACGTTGTCGCCCTGCTTTATGTCAAATTTCCCCGGCGCGAAAAAATAGATCTTTCCCGCTGTCCGGAATCTTACGCCGATCACTTTTGTCATCTTTTAATTCTCCTTTATCGTAAGCAGAAGAAGCTCCATAGTCAGTTCGAAGTTTACATTCGCCTTTATCCTGGATTTCGCCTTCTCAAGTGCGTCCAGAATATTTTCGATTCCTTCATAAGAGCTCTTGCTCGCCCTCTCTCTGATATACTTCATCTGATCCGAAAAGACAACCCTGTCCACGCTCTTTGTCGCCTTATAGATCAGCACATCCCTGTACCAGATCGCGATAATATCCAGATAATCATTGATCTCCAGCTTGTAGGTCATGCATCGTTTGACAGCCTCCATCAGATCCGGCACTGTCATGTCATTGATATTTCTCAGAAGATGAACCGCTTCTTCCTTAATCTCATTAAAATACTCGGAGTTCGCCAGCATGATGGCTTTCCCCATATTCCCCTGCGCGAAAGCCACACACACATCAGCCTTGTAATCCGGCACCTCCATCTGTTCCATGAGGTACTTCTTCACAAGCTGATCCTTGATATTCCGAAGCTTCATCATAACGCACCTGGAGCGGATCGTCGGAAGGAGCGTCTCCGCATTTTCCGTAAGCAGCATAATCACCGCATACTCCGGCGGCTCTTCTATTGTCTTCAAAAGAGCATTCTGAGCCTGTACGCTCATCATATCGGCGTCCGCAATGATATAGATCTTATACCTGCTGCTGTATGGACGTATCACAATATCGTCATTCACCTGCACACGAATATCATCGACGCTGATCGTATTCGGCTTCTCATGGGTAACACGGATAATATCCGGCTGATTACCATTCATAGCCTGTCTGCACGACTGGCATTTGCCGCACGCATCTCCGTCTGCATCACGATTCTGGCACTGCAGACTCATCGCAAAAAGATTCGCAAGCAGTTTCTTCCCCGAACCCCGCTCGCCGTTCAGAATATACGCGTGCGAAACAGCGTCCGCCGTCACTGCATTCTGGATATATTTAATAATATTTCTGTGGCCTACCACATCTTTAAAACTACTCATACTTTTTCACCTGCCGTCTGCAAATTTAAAACAGTAACTAAGTTTAGTATAACACAATCCTGCCCGAAGTTATAGCCCCATCTCTTTTTCAAATCCGCTGAAGCATATCCACTCGTCTTCATGAAAACATAAACTGCTCAATGTCTTCAATACAGTCTTCCAGATCCTCATTTTGAAACCGCCTGGCAATCCCGGCCCTGCGCAGATTGTCCTCCGAGAAATCCTCCGCATCCGCCAGGAACCTTCTGCACATCTCCGCATACAGCGGTACCGCCTGTCTCCGCTCGCGCTCAAGCGCCCTTAAAAGACGTACTCCGTCCTCCACTTCTATATAGATCGGAACCAGATATTCTTCTCCGTAATAATCTCTCAGCGCCTCATAAGACACCAGCGTCCCTATGACAAGATAATCATACATCCTGAGATCAATCTGCCCGTCATCCGCCGTGAAATAGGTCCATATCCCGCATTTCGTATTATAGGAGCGTGACTCGATCACCCGGCCGTCTTCACGCATCTCACGCAAACGTCCCTCATCAACAAAGAAATACTCGACTCCATCCTGTTCCCCCTCCCGGAACGGGCGAGTTGTATAGGGAACAATCGTATGGAATTCAGGATGTCTTTTCATCAGCTTCTTATAAATCGTATCTTTCCCCGATGAACTTTTTCCCATAACATAATAAATCTTACCCATTTACCATCACCTCAATTCTTCCGTGTTTCTGCGTTCCTTCTATCTGAAATCCCTGAGCCTCATATCCTGCAAGAAGCTTCGCCGTATCAGATGAGATCCTCTCTCCCGGAACAATGAGCGGAATCCCCGGCGGATATACATAAGCATACTCAAGCGCAACCCCGCCTGCACACTCATCCCATCCGGCGCTTACCAACTTCCGGCTGCCGGTCTCCAAAGCCGATTTCACACCAGCAACAGACTCGGCCCGGATACGTTCCGCTTCATCAGGTGTCCAAACCTGCTGATTCCCATGTCTCAGATTCATTTCTGCAAGTTTTCCGTCATCTTCTTCGCATTTTGCAAGACTTTGGTCGATTTCTCGCAATGCCTCTGTCAAACGACGCATCCCGTCTTCTGTATCCGCCGGTGAAGTCATTGCAATAACATAATCCGGTGCGGCCATTTCCATTTGCAGTAAATATTTATTTTTCAAATCCTCATATAAATCTTTACCTGTATATTTTTTTATTTCTTCTCCAATTTTTCGTTCAAGATTCCTGCAGGAAATCAGAATTTTAGAACGATCACAGTACTCTTCATCGAACAGTTTAAGATTCTCCAGATCTTTCAGCTTTCTTCTTGTCCGCTCCAGAAGATCCGTATATCTCTCAAACAGCCCCTCGCCGTTCTCCCACAGAAGTTCAACACACTCGTCTATTCCCGCCATCAAAACATAGGAAGGACTGCTGGACTGCAGCATATGCAGATACCGCCTCACATTCCTTTTGTCCACAAGTTCTCCATTGATATGGAGCAGAGCAGTCTGCGTAAGAGCAGGAAGCGTTTTATGCAGACTGTGAATTACAAGATCTGCCCCGAGAGAACAGCTATTCTCCGGGAAATAAGGATGAAATCCAAAATGAGCTCCATGTGCCTCATCCACAATCAGCGGTATGCCTCTGCTGTGAACAGCCTCTGCAATGGCCCTTACATCAGAAACCACACCGTCATAAGTCGGTGAAGTAATAACAACCGCCCGGATATCCGGATATCTCTCCAGCATCTCAACCACACTCTCAGGGCTGATACGCCCGTTCAGGCCCATTTCCCGGCATTTCTCAGGATAAACATATACCGGAGACAGATGATTAAGAATTACGGCGTTATACACCGATTTATGGCAGTTCCTGGCTGTCAGAATCCGGTCTCCGTATCTGGTACACCCCAGAATCGCGCTTAAAATCCCCACAGTGCTCCCGTTTACAAGATAATGCGTCTCCTCTGAATGATACAGCTTTGCCGCTCTCTCCTGCGCTTCTTTCAATATCCCCTCCGCATGGTGCAGATCGTCAAAACCAGGGATCTCTGTGATATCAATCTCATAAGGCAGATTTGCCCCTGTAAGCGAAGCATTTCTCTTATGTCCCGGCATATGGAAACCATAATAGCCCGATTCCGAATAGGTTTTCAGCTTTGTATATAAGTGATCTACTTTTTTATTCACTTTTTCTTCCCCGTCTTTTTAGAATTCTTAACCCGCTTTTTATCTTCTATACACACTTTTCTCACAATCAGAAGCTATATTATAATTACATCAAGCGATAAAGCTTTTTACATATATTTCCTCTTTTCTCAGCCGGGACGACATCCCCGGCTTTTCTTTTTCCTGTATATAGAACCGCTGGTTTACAAACTATGCCCGTATGCGTTTCTCTCTCAGGCATTCCTATTGCTGAATGTAAAATTTAAAAATAACCGGGGATATCATATCCCCGGTTAAAACGAAAGAGTGAGCGTGCGGGGATTCGAACCCCGGACAACTTGATTAAAAGTCAAGTGCTC
>JAHZHF010000259.1 GCA_019420405.1 Clostridiales bacterium | reverse complement strand
GCGGTGCGCAGGGATTGTTTGAGCGTCAGCGAGTTGCCCTGCACACCGCTTTGCCTTTAAACCTCTTTTCGGCCAGTTAGATGATTCCCAGATTCCGGAACGGAATATCGATCGGCTGTCTCCCTTTCACAGAATAAGTTTTCCGACTCCCCGCCCGCTTCCGGACGTATCTGACGGAAAAATTATTGCTCTAATTAGCTGATTCCTGCATTCCGCGATAAATCTTTTCCGCAGTCATCGGCAGCTCTCTGATAATCACGCCCGTCGCATTCTGGATCGCGTTCGAGATCGCCGGGGAAGGCGTATTGATCACAATCTCACCGATAGACTTTGCTCCAAACGGGCCTGTCGGCTCGTAACTGCTCTCAAATTCCACACGGATATCGCCCACATCCAGACGACTCGGAATCTTATACTGCATGAAGGAGTTGCTGTAGTTTCTTCCCTTTGAGTTATATACCACATCCTCGTAGAGCGCCATACCGATTCCCTGTGCGATACCGCCCTCGGTCTGAACCCGTGCAAGAGCCGGGTTTACTACAGTTCCGCAGTCTACTACCGCCGCGTAGTCCACCATCTCGGCTACGCCTGTCTCCCGGTCGATCTCCACCTCGGCGATTCCCACCATAAACGGCGGAGGTGATATCGGTGAAGAGAACGCCTCCGAAGCGGAAAGGGGCTCGTTGCTTGAGCACATCACCCGGTTTCCGATCTCTCTGCGTGAGATCTTCTCCCCGTTCTTTAAGTTCGTGACATTCTCTCCGTCAAACTCCACATCGTCCACATCGCATCCCAGATACTCTGCGCCTCTCTCACAGATCTTCCTGCGGAGCGTCTCACAGGTTCTGACAACCGCCATTCCCGTTACATAAGTCGTACTGGAAGCATAGGAACCGCAGTCATAAGGTGACGTATCTGTATCCACGCCTGAGACGATGATATCTTCCATCTCGCAGTCCAGGCACTCAGCCGCCATCTGGGTAAGGATCGTATCGCATCCGGTTCCCATATCCGTAGCGCCGATCATCAGGCTGTAAAAACCGTCGTCATTGACCTTGACCGCCACTGCGCCAGTATCCACGCCTGAGATTCCCGAGCCCTGCATTGCCATGGCTACGCCAACGCCGCGGACTTTACCATTCCCCATATCTCTGCAGGGATATTTCTCATCCCAGCCAATCATCTCTTTCGCCCGTGCCAGGCAGCGGTCCAGGGCACAGCTCTGTGTCGTCTCGCCATAATAGGCCGGCATAACCTGTCCTTCCCGCACCAGATTTTTCTCTCTGAGCACGGTCGGGTCCATCCCAAGGATCTGCGCCAGCTCATTTACAGCGGACTCCACCGCGAATATTCCCTGCGTCGCCCCGTATCCACGGTACGCCCCTGCGGACATCACATTCGTATAGACTACGTCATAGGTGAAGCGGAACGCCTCCGCTTTTCCGTAGAGCGGGATGGATTTATGGCCGGAGAGCCCTACCGTCGTCGGGCCATGCTCTCCAAAAGCTCCTGTATTCGACAGAGTATAAAGATCGATCCCTCTGATATTTCCCTCTTTGTCTGCGCCGAGACGGACGTGCATTTCCATCTCATGACGCGGGGACGAAGCGGTCAGAGACTCCTCCCTCGTGTAAATGATCTTTGCCGGCTTTCCTGTCTTCCAGGTCACAACCGCCGGATAAACCTCGGATACCGAAGTCTGCTTCGCCCCGAAACCGCCGCCGATACGAGGTTTAATCACACGCACTTTGCTCTTCGGGATATCCAGGGCATGAGCCAGGATTCTCCGGATATGGAACGGCACCTGAGTGGATGACACCACATTCAGCCGTCCATATGCGTCCAGATACGTGTATGTGCGGAATGTCTCCATCATGGCCTGCTGGTTCGCCTTCGTGTGATAGACCCTGTCCACCACATAATCACAGGAAGCGAGCACTGCCTCAATATCGCCGTCCTCACTCACCTCGTGAGCGCACAGATTCCTCCTGTTATCCGCCCCAACCGGACAGAGGCTCTTCCAGTTCTCCTCCGGATGAACCAGAATCGGATTGTCCTTCGCCGTCCTGAAATCAAGGACAGGCTCCAGCACCTCATAGTTGATTTTAACCAGCTTCATGGCCTTCTTAACCGCTTCTTCGCTCGTCCCGGCCACGATCGCCGCCGCATCGCCCACAAACCGCATCCTCTGGTCAAGGATCAGCCTGTCATACGGGCTGGGCTCCGGATACGTCTGTCCTGCCATTGTAAAACGCTTATCCGGACAGTCCTTATATGTCAGGATACACTCGATCCCCGGAACCGCTTCCGCCCGGGCCGTATTGATCTCTTTAATCAGGGCATGAGCATAGGGACTTCTCACCACTTTTACAATCAGACAGTCGGACGGCGCAAGGTCGTTCGTATAAACGGCCTTCCCGGTCACAAGCGCCTGGGAATCCACCTTCGGCACAGACTGATTCACAACGCGCAGGTTCTCTGTTTTCACTCTCCCGTTTTCCGTGCTCATGAACGCACCTCCTTCTCATCCGCCGCTTTCAGCGCATATCCTTTCTCCGCCATATATTTCCGGATTGCTCTGAGCTGCCCCATATATCCGGTACAGCGGCACAGATTTCCCGCCAGATACTCTTTGATCTCCTCCAGATCCGGATTCTCAAGTTCCCGGAACATGGCGAGCACATTCATAATAAATCCCGGAGAACAGAATCCACACTGTTCCGCCCCCTCACGGGCCAGGAACTCTCCGAACTCCGCAGCTTCCTTCTCCACGCCTTCCATGGTCGTCACTTCGTGGCCGTCGATCACCGCCGCCAGCACAGAACATGACAGACGGGATTTTCCGTCAATCCAGACCGTACACAGTCCGCAGTTCGTCGTCTCGCATCCGCATTTCACACTCTTGCATCCAAGGTTTCTGAGCAGGTTCAAAAGCATCGTGTCAGCGCCCACCTCGGCAGTTACCTGTTTCTTATTTAAAATAAACTGTATCTCCATTATCTCTCCTCCGCTAAAATCGAACTGATTTCCCGACGGATCAGCACTTCCGCAAGGTGACGCCGGTACTCGGCGCTCCCTCTCATATTAGTACCATATTTAAAACCGGAAGCCGCCTCCCTGGCATATTCCGCGATCATCTCCTCCGACGCATCCCGGGGGATCTCCCACTGTTTGTCGATGAGCTCCGCCTTCATCGGTCTCGCCCCGACTGAGAAAAACCATGTCTCCTCCCCGTTCACAATCCCGGTAACTACGGCGCACGCGATCACAGGGAAATCTGTCTTCGTCTGCCGGATGGAGTCATAACGGAACTTTCTCTTGCTCTTCCTCACAATAACCGAAAGGAGGATGTCCTTGTCCGGTTTACGCTTCACGAACTCCGACAGACGGATCGTCCCTCCGTCATACAGCTCTACAAAAGTATCAAGCGCAAGAAATGCAGTCAGCACGTCAGAAAACCCGAATCTACCGTAGATACTTCCTCCGACAGTTGCCTGATTGCGGAACTGGACACCAACGATATGACGCACCGCCTCCGCGAATCCGTCTCCGTACAGATTCCGCAGCGCCTCGCTCTCCTCAACCTGGCGCAGGGTACACATGGCGCCGATCTTAATCACATTGTCCGATTCCTCGATCTGATCGAGTCCCAGACCGGACAGATCAATGACTGTTTTCACTTTTGCATTTCCAAGGCGCATCCACATCATGCCCCCCATAACCCGGCTGTTCCGGGCCTGATTCAGCTCGTACGCCTCCTCCAGCGTCTTCGCCTTTACATAATTACCGATCGTAAGCACAACGGCTCTCCTTTCTGATTCTTCCGCATCTCAGCTTCCAAATGTCTTGAATAATATAGTGATAAATGATACAGTTCTGATACGCAAAACCGCGTAAAAAAAGTGCAAATGCAATTTCTGTCATTCACACTTTTAAGCGGTTTTATCTTATCATAGAAATCTGAGATTGTCAAAGAGTAACTGCAAGTGGTATATTACTGGTGTAACAGTTACCGGGGACAGCGTTTCACGCACTGCACCTGCTCTTCCCAAGTTTGCCACTTGCTAATTACTTACATAATAAAATATTTCCTGATTTTGC
>JAHZHF010000258.1 GCA_019420405.1 Clostridiales bacterium | reverse complement strand
GCGGGGTGTGGCTCAGTTTGGTTAGAGCGCACGGCTGGGGGCCGTGAGGTCGCAGGTTCGAATCCTGTCACCCCGATCAAGGCATAAATGATAAGGCGATGGACAATAATAAGGGATCAGATCAGGTAAAATGGCTTACCGGAAACTGATTCCTTATCTATTATGAGCCCTGTTTTTTACGGGAAGCCGTTATGGTCTGCCCGTGGAAGGAAAAGCCGGCCGGGGCTGTTCCGGGAAGTTTTTGGAATTACAGGGAAATTGAAAGGATGACAGCATTATGTGTGGATTCGCAGGCTTTGTAGGCGAAGTGGAAGACAGAGAGCAGGTTCTGGTCAGTATGATGAATACGATCATACACAGAGGGCCGGACAGCGAAGGGAAATATATTGACGAGGACGCGGCGCTGGGATTTCGGAGACTGAGCATTATTGATCTTTCCTCGGTTGGGGATCAGCCGCTTTACAATGAGGACAGGAGCATGGTGCTCGTGTTCAACGGTGAGATTTATAATTATCAGGAACTCAGGGAAGAGCTGATTGAAGCTGGCCATACGTTTGTATCCAACACGGATTCGGAGACGCTGATCCACGGATATGAGCAGTGGGGCGAGAAGCTGGTGGACAGACTCCGCGGCATGTATGGATTTGTGATCTGGGATACGAAGAAGAAGCGGCTTTTTGGCGCGAGAGATATCTTTGGTATCAAACCGTTTTACTATGCGCAGATGAATGGAAGTTTTCTGTTTGCATCTGAGATTAAAGCCTTTATGGAGCACCCGAAATTTGATAAGATATTTAATGAAGATGCGCTGGGAAATTATCTCTCATTCCAGTTTGTGCCGACAAACGAGACATTTTTTAAAGGGGTGTTCTGTTTGCAGCCGGGACACTATTTTACTTACGAGAACGGTAAGGTGGAGATTACACGGTATTTTGAGCCTGATTTCAGGGGAGATACGAAGAAATCCTTCGAGGAAATCGTAGATGACGTTGAGGCGGTGATGAAAGAGTCCGTCGAGATGCATAAAATCAGTGATGTTGAGGTCGCCTCTTATCTTTCCAGCGGTGTGGATTCCAGTTACTTAACTTATTTAGGTGAGGTAGACCGCACGTTTACTGTGGGATTTGATGAGGGAAAATACAGCGAGATCCAGGATGCGAAGGAGTTTGCGGCCAGCATCAACATGAAGAATGATGCGAAGATCATTACGCCCGATGAATATTGGGACAGACTTTCGGATATTCAGTATTATATGGACGAGCCGGTTGCTGATCCGGCAGCGATTGCCCTGTATTTTCTGAGTGAA
This sequence comes from Clostridiales bacterium, assembly GCA_019420405.1. Taxonomy (GTDB): domain Bacteria; phylum Bacillota; class Clostridia; order Lachnospirales; family Lachnospiraceae; genus Mediterraneibacter. The sequence continues at coordinate 2,841 of JAHZHF010000258.1, read as the reverse complement.
GAGGCATCAAAAAAAGTGAAAGTAGTGCTCTCCGGAGAGGGATCTGACGAACTCTTTGGCGGCTATAATATCTACTGCGAGCCGCTGGAGCACACGTCGTTTAACCGGATTCCGTTTCCGGTGCGCCGGATGCTGGGGAAATTTGCGGAGTACTGTCTGCCGAGAGGAATGAAGGGGCGTGGATTCCTTATGCGTCACGGCAAGACGCTGGAGGAAAGGTATTTTGCCAACGCGACCAATATCTTTACGGAGCGGGAAGCCTCTAAAATATTGAAGAAGGGCTGCAAACCGGGAATCCAGAAGGTAACCCGTCCTCTCTACGACAGAGTGAAAGGGAAGGATCCGGTGACAAAGATGCAGTATGTGGATCTTCATCTCTGGCTTGTTCACGATATCCTTATGAAAGGGGATAAGATGGGAATGGCGAATTCTCTTGAGGTGAGAGTGCCTTTCCTCGATAAAAAAGTGCTGGAGCTGGCTGAAAGCCTTCCGCTGGACTACAAGGTGCGTCCGCCAAAGACGAAAGTGGCGTTAAGAGCGGCGGCAGAGCGCAGGATCAGGAGCAAGACGGCGGAGAAGAAGAAACTGGGATTTCCGATTCCGATCCGCGTGTGGCTTAGGGAAGAGAAGTATTACAACAGGGTAAAGGCGATGTTTTCTTCCAGTGCGGCGAAGAAGTTCTTCAACACAGACATTCTCTTAAAGATGCTGGACGACCACAGGGCCGGGAAGAACACGAATGAGAAGACGGACGACAGCCGCAAGATCTGGACAGTGTATATTTTCCTCGTCTGGTATGACAGATTTTTTGAACACGGTAAACCGATGCATCCGGCTGTAAGCACAGAGCGGATGGCGGGATAGAGCCCGGCGGGGTCCGGTTATGAAGATAAGATAGGTGATGTTATGAGAAGCAGGACTGTCCGGCCGCTGAAAAGGCGGGATCAGAAGAGTGTGAGCAGAAAGAAGAGTGGCAGAAGGCTGGGAGATACCCAGCCTATGCCTCCGTTGGAAGGGCGGGGGCAGAGAAACCGCGGGACGGGAAGAAGTCTGGCGGATACCCAGCCGATGAGGCCGGTGAGCCTGCGCACCGGATACGAAAGCTATCAGAGAGTGATTGACCGGAGGCGGGAAGTGCTCCGGACGCCAAAACCGCGGCCGGACCGTCCGGTGGCAAACCGCACAGTGCGCACAGGGACGGTTTCGGGAAGAACGGGAAGAAATGGAAATGCTTCGAGAAAAAGGCCGGCTTCATCGGCACCGGTGCGGACCGTTCGGACGGCGCCGAAGGTGAGACGCAGCCGGAACGGGATCAGTGGGCTTGCGGCTATCGCGCGCAGGAAGGGCAAAGCGGTGGAAGCACAGTATTTCGACTTTGATCTTCTTCTGGTGATTATCTTTCTCATGTGTTTTGGACTTGTTATGCTGTACAGCACCAGTTCGTATGAAGCTCAGGTTGAGCTGGGCGACGACATGTATTATTTCTCAAAGCAGGCGCTGATCGGAGGTCTTGGATTTGTGGCCATGTTCATTGTGTCCAGGATCGACTATCATTTGTATGGTGCGTTTGCGTTTGAAATTTATATCATCTCCATGATCCTGATGGCTCTGGTGCAGACACCGCTTGGAAAGACGGTCAACGGGGCGCGGCGGTGGATTCAGCTTCCGGGCAACTTAACGCTGCAGCCTGCAGAGATCACCAAGATTGCCGTGATTCTCTTTATCTCATATGAGTTGTGCCGTCTGGGGAAAAAGGCATATACAATAGAAGGAATGGCACGTGTCTTTGCGTTTGGCCTGGTTGCATCAGGCGGCGTTCTCTTCCTGACGGATAACTTGAGTACTGCGATTATTGTTATGGCGATTACCTGTATCCTGATCTTTGTGATCCATCCGAAGACGAAGCCGTTTCTTGTGGCGGTCGGAGTGGGAATAGCGATTGTGGCGGTCGGGATTGCAATCCTGTCTGTGACTGTGGCGAACAGCGATAACTTCCGTGTGCAGAGAATCGTGGCCTGGCTGAATCCGGAGGCTACGGCGGATACGGAGAGTTTCCAGGTTATGCAGGGGCTCTATGCAATCGGAAGCGGCGGGTTCTTCGGGAAAGGACTGGGAAACAGTACGCAGAAGCTGGGTGTGATTCCGGAGGCTCAGAATGATATGATTCTCGTGGTGATCTGTGAAGAGCTCGGTGTATTCGGCGCGATCATTATTCTTGTGCTGTTCGGGGTGCTCTTGTACCGGCTGATGTTTATTGCAAAGAACGCGCCGGATCTGTACGGTTCCCTGATTGCGACAGGAATCTTCGCCCATATCGCCCTGCAGGTGATTTTAAATATAGCGGTTGTGACCGGACTGCTCCCGACGACCGGAATAACACTTCCATTTATCAGTTATGGAGGAACCGCGATTTTGTTCCTTATGGCTGAGATGGGGATCGCCCTCGGAATATCCAGGAGGATCCGGCTGGAGGGAGAGTAGGAAGTGCCAGCTATTTAGTTCATTAACGTTTTCTGTCAAAATGTGTCCGTAAGCGGAGCGAAGTTTTGACAATACGTATTCTGTGAAAAGGGGACAGCCGTTCGATGTTCCGTTCCAGAATCCGGAAAATCTAACAGGCCGAAGAGATGTTTAAGTGCAAAGCGGCGCTCCGGTTAACTCGCTTCGCTCAGACAAGCCCTGCGCGCCGCTTAACAACATCTCTTTGCCCTTGAGATTTTCAGCGGATTCCTCCAAAGTCACATCTCCCGGCTGCCCCCTTTCCCCAGAAAGTATACTCAAACTGCCCGCTCCGCTTCCTGCGCATTTCCTGACGGAAGTGTTATTGCCCTAAATAGGCTG
>JAHZHF010000257.1 GCA_019420405.1 Clostridiales bacterium | reverse complement strand
GGTCATGCACATGCCCTGAATGCAAAGGAGTCCGGATGCCATGTAATTATCGGTCTTTACAAGGGAAGCAAATCCTGGGCAAAGGCAGAGGCACAGGGATTTGAGGTATATACAGCAGCAGAGGCTGCAAAGAAAGCAGATATCATCATGATCCTGATCAATGATGAGCTGCAGGCAAAGCTTTACAAGAACGACATCGAGCCCAACTTGGAAGAGGGCAACATGCTCATGTTCGCTCACGGCTTCAACATTCACTTCGGACAGATCGTTCCGCCGAAGAACGTTGACGTTACCATGATCGCTCCCAAGGCTCCTGGCCACACCGTAAGAAGTGAGTACCAGGCTGGCAAGGGCACACCGTGCCTGATCGCTGTTGAGCAGGATTACACAGGCAAGGCAAAAGACATCGCACTGGCTTACGGCCTGGCAATCGGCGGCGCAAGAGCAGGCGTGCTGGAGACCACCTTCCGTACCGAGACCGAGACAGACCTGTTTGGTGAGCAGGCAGTTCTTTGCGGCGGTGTTTGCGCACTGATGCAGGCAGGCTTCGAGACACTGGTTGAGGCTGGCTATGACCCGAGAAATGCATACTTCGAGTGCATCCATGAGATGAAGCTGATCGTAGACCTGATCTACCAGAGCGGATTCAAGGGCATGCGTTACTCTATCTCCAATACTGCTGAGTACGGCGATTACATCACAGGACCGAAGATCATCACAGAAGATACAAAGAAAGCGATGAAGAAGATCCTTTCCGACATCCAGGATGGTACATTTGCAAAAGACTTCCTGCTCGACATGTCAGAGGCAGGCGGACAGGCTCATTTCCGTGCTATGAGAAAGCTTGCTGCTGAGCATCCGTCAGAGAAGATCGGTGAGGAGATCAGAAAGCTCTACAGCTGGAGCGATGAGGATAAGCTGATCAACAACTAATGACAGAACAGACGTCTAAGGAAAAGAAGCCGCTGTATGAGAACCCGGAGGAATGTCCGGCGAAGCAACAGCGGCTTCTTTGACGGCTGAACTGTTATCATAAAGCAGGAGGGATGAGAAGATGGCTGAGAAAGACAGAGCAGTACAGGAACGGAAGAACGAAAACGACTTCAGTAAGGGCAGCATAGCAGGAAATATTCTGAGCCTTGCGCTTCCCATGACTGTGGCGCAGCTTATCAACGTGATGTACAGTATTGTGGACCGGATCTATATCGGGCATCTTCCCCATGCCTCGGCAGAAGCACTGACCGGAATCGGGCTGTGTCTTCCGATTATTACAATTATTACGGCATTCTCTAATCTGTTCGGAATGGGAGGAGCGCCGCTGTGTTCGATCGCGCGGGGAGGCCACGACGAGGAGAAGGCAGAGAAGGTGATGGGAAATTCATTCACTATGCTGCTCATATCCGGCGCCGTACTGATGGTACTCTGCATGATTTTCCGGCGTCCGGTTCTCTATCTGTTCGGAGCCAGCGACGCGACCTATCCGTATGCAGAGCAGTACATAATGATTTACCTGTGCGGAACGCTGTTTGTAATGACCAGCCTGGGGATGAATAATTTCATCAATTCCCAGGGATTCGGCCGGATGGGGATGCTGACGGTTCTTCTCGGCGCAGTGCTCAATATTATTCTGGATCCGGTCCTGATCTTCGGGTTCGGGATGGGCGTACAGGGAGCGGCCATCGCAACCGTTTTCTCCCAGGGTGCATCAGCTGTGTGGGTGCTGGTGTTCCTGAGAGGGAAGAGGGCCCTGATCAGGCTGACCAGGAGATCCATGCGTCTGGACGGGAAGATGGTCAGAGAGATCACACTCCTCGGAACGTCCGGATTTGTGATGTCTGTGACAAACGGAATCGTTCAGATCGTGTGCAACGCGGTGCTTGCCCGGCATGGCGGAGATCTCTACGTGGGCATTATGACCGTGATTAACTCTGTGCGTGAAATCATTACCATGCCGGTGACCGGACTGACTTCAGGATCACAGCCTGTGATCGGATACAATTACGGAGCAAAATGTTATGACCGGGTTAAGTCTGCGATTAAGTTTATGAGCATTGCCTGCATTGTATTCTCGCTGGTGGTATGGGCCGTGATCTTTTTGGAACCCAGATTTTTCCTCCATCTGTTTACCAGTGAGAGCGATCTGATTCAGGCCGGAGTTCCGGCCATGCGTATCTATTTCTGCGGAATATTTATGATGTCTCTCCAGTTTGCGGGACAGTCCACCTATGTGGCACTTAACCGTCCGAAGCAGGCCGTGTTCTTCTCACTGTTCCGGAAGGTGATCATCGTGGCTCCGCTGACTATATTCCTGCCGTATATTGGAGGACTGGGGACGAACGGAGTGTTTCTTGCAGAGCCAGTCTCCAATGTAATCGGAGGGACGGCGAGTTTTGTGACGATGCTGGTTACAGTGTGGCCCACCCTGAAACCTGAGAAGGGGGCGGCTCACTGACAGGGCAGCGGCAGCTTCTTTTCAAGCCAGGCGTCGAAAATCCGGATTGTTTCCGGATCGCGCTGCCCGCGTGGGAAACTTCCGTAGATCTCCCAGTTATAATCTCCGGTGAAAGGGACTGCTTTCACATTCGGAAAATACTGGTCCGGGAACCGCGGGCTTACGGCAAGTCCGAATTTTTTCATACACATCCGATAGAGAGCCGCACCGTCCATAGTTTTCGCGACGACTTTCGGTTCAAACCCCTGGATACGGCAGGCGGCGGTAAAATCATGATAAATCTGGAAAGCTTCGTTCATGAGAAGCAGCTTCTCGTCTTTTAACATTTCGAGAGTGATATATTTTTCATGATACAGAGGATGGCCTTCGTAGACAAGAAGTACGACCGGACAGACGCACCGCAGACTTTGCGCAAGCTGATCCTGATGCGTCCTTCCTACCACGAATCCATAATCGACTTCAGAATTCAATAGCTTATTGATCAACGTCTGATTGTGATATTCACACCAGCTTACGCGAATCTTCGGATGTTCTTCGATAAAACGAAAGAGTACTTCCAGGGGAAACAGCTGTAACGTACCGGTGGCGAAGCCGATCCGGAGGGTGTGATCCTGACGGCAGAGCTGCTCCATACGGAATCGGAGCGCCTGAAATTCCTGGCCGGTTTTTATACACTGTTTATAGAAAAGGGTACCGCTCTCCGTGGGAAATACCCCGTTTTTTGTGCGCGTAAAAAATACTGTGCCGAATTCCGCTTCCATATTCTGGAGGATACGCCCCAGCCCCTGGGGCGAGATAAAGAGTTTTTTTGCCGCTGCATGTATGCTTTTTTCTTCGTAAACGATACGGAAATACTCAAGATGCTTTGTGTCCATATTCTTATCTCCATGTACTGAAATCTTTGTTATAATATTAACACTGCTTTCGAAGAAATGGAATAGATGTTAAAAAAACCATCCGGCCGCGTCTGCTGCCGGATGGATAAATGTTATTGTAAACAAAATTTTCAGATATGATTTGCGACTTCAAATGCATCCCAGATTGCATACATGATGTTGGAAACCATTTTCGCGTCGCCCAGAAGATAGATCTCCGGAACTTCAAATTCCAGTTCGTGGTACAGAGAATTTTCTTCTCTGTATCCCACAGCCAGAATTACGCTGTCGCAGGAAATTTTCTTTTCGCCGTCCGGGCTTTCAACGCTCAGGATTCCGTCCTGATAGGAAGCGGCTTTTGCGCCGGTAATGATGTCAATGCCATTGAACGGGAGCAGTGCTTCGAGCATATCTTTGTTTGCGTGGCAGAGAGGTCCGTTAACCGCCATGATCTTGTCGAGCGCTTCTACAATTGTCACTTTTTTTCCATGCCGTGAGAGCCAGAGCGCTGTCTCACAGCCAACCAGTCCGCCGCCGACAACAACGGTGGTGTTCCCGCAGTCTTTCTCTTTTAAGAGTACCTGGGAAGCGGTATAGGTGTGTTCGTCGTCACCCAGAGAAAATACCTTCGGAGCAGAACCGGTAGCCATGATTACTGCATCAAAGTCTGCTTCCAGCACATATTCCTTTGTCAGCTCCGTGTTCAGATGTACCGGAACGTTCAGCCGGTCAAGCTCTCTTGTATACCAGTCGGCAAGAGCAATGTCATCTTCCTTAAACTCCGGCGCGCCTCCGGGGATCAGATTGCCGCCGAGACGGCTGTTCTTTTC
>JAHZHF010000256.1 GCA_019420405.1 Clostridiales bacterium | reverse complement strand
TCCCCGCAGAATACGTCTTGGTAAAGACTCTGTTTTCGGATGTTTTGCAAAAAGACGTTAGTGAACTTTATAGCTGAACTGTTAGCGGATATAACCGAGCTCGCTCTGTTTTCTTGAAACCCACAGGAATCTATGCTATACTGACCACGACAGTAGTGACAGGAGTGTGCCAGATTATGAGCGAAAAAGTACAGATTTCCAGACAGCAGCAAAAATCCAGAGAGACCAGGGAGAAGATCTTCCAGGCTGCGAAGCGGATTCTCCAGAAAGAGGGGTATGAGGCGCTGTCTATTAAGAATATATGCGAGGAGGCAGGTGTTTCCAACGGAAGTTTCTACCATCATTTTAAGACAAAGGATGATCTGCTTTCTTACTATATTGAGGATCAGCCGCAGATTGATCCTGATCTTTTAGAGCTGCCGGAGAATGTGGCGGGAGTGAAGCGTGGAATCATACAGGTATATATGAACTATGTGAGTTACTGCCGGGAGCTGGGCGTGGAATTTATGGCCGGATACTATGACACAAAGAATCAGGCGCTGAACGCTGCCAGCAGGACGGAGAGGCCCTATCCGATTGTGACGGTCCAGACCTATGTGGAAAAAGCCATTGAAGCCGGAATTGTCAGACTGAATGTGGAGATCGAGGAGTTTACGACAGATATTCGTATGATTGTGATCGGCAATGTATTCGAGTGGTGCGTAAAACACGGTGAGGCCGATTTTGAGGGAAATATGAGCCGGTCGCTTGGAAAATATCTGGATGCGGTGCTGTACAGTCCGGACGAGGCAAATAAGTGATGCTGTTCTGTGCTGCGAGGCTGTCCGGAAGGGAAAAACTCTGTATCAGGGGGGATAAACTGATGGAAAGAGAATATGATTTTATTATAAACCCGAAAGCCCGGTCAGGCATGGGCGCAATGGTGTGGAATATGCTGGAGCCGGAATTGAAAAAGCGCCGGATTGTCCACAGAGTATATATGACGGAGCGGCGGAGACATGCGGAGAAAATTGCGGCGCAGATTACAGCAGACGACAACGAACATACGATTGTTGTCCTGGGCGGAGACGGAACAGTCAACGAAGTGGTAAATGGAATACGTAATCCAGGAAAGGTGATCCTCGGATATATTCCGATCGGGTCCAGCAATGATTTCGCTCGTGGCCTGGGTATCACAAATGATGCGAAAGAAGCGCTGGAATCTGTGTTAAATCCTGAGAAAACCGTGCAGATGGACGTGGGAGTGATCACATCCGGAAACTGCCGGACGCGGCGTTTCGCCGTGAGTGCAGGGATGGGATTTGACGCTGCGGTCTGCCATGAGGTGTGCGTCTCTAAGTGGAAAGTATTTTTGAATAAGATCGGACTCGGAAAGCTGAGTTATGCGGTCGTGGCTCTTGACCGGCTGAAAAAGGACCAGCCTGTGCGGATGACGGTCACATTGACGGACGGCAGAAGGAAGGTGTTTGAAAAAACCTATTTCGCTGCGTTTATGAATCTGAGGTTCGAGGGAGGCGGGTTTAAGTTCTGTCCGGGAGCTTCTCCGGAGGACGGACTTCTGGATGTGATTGTCGTCCACGATATCACCCCTCTTAAGATACTGTTCCTGCTTCCGACGGCATTTTTGGGGCTGCATGTGAAGTTCAGAAAACAGGTCGATATAATCAGGTGCAGCGCTTGTACAGTGGAGACGACAGGGGCGATGCCTCTTCATATGGACGGCGAACCGGGATTCCCGAGGCGAAAGGCAGAGGTGGGTATCATGAAGGAAAAACTGCGGGTGATCATCGCGGGATGATCCTTATGCAGGTGTAAATCCAGTGACTGATACCAGAAGGCTGAACTTGTTATAATATTTAATTAAGGTTTTGTGAACAAGGTTGCTGTTCAATTTGAATCGTGATATACTGGGGATGCGGTTTAGAGAGACGAAAGGGGATATGATTTTCAAACGTCTGAAAAGGCGGTTGATATAAAACGAAAAGGGGCATTGCAATATGAAGTGGAGAGACAGGATTGCTGGACTGGCACAGAAATATAAGCATGCGTGGGTATTCTCATACATCTTTTTATATATGCCTTGGTTTCTTCTGCTGGAACATCATGTGACTACGAACTATTATGTGATTCAGACAAGGCTGGATGAGCAGATCCCGTTTATTGAATATTTTATTATTCCTTATCTGATGTGGTTTGCATTTATCGCGGTGGCGTTTCTGTACTTTTTCTTTACGGACGTGCCGGGATTTTACAAGATGGCCAGATTTATGTTTACCGGAATGACGATTTTCCTGATTATCTGTACGTTTTTCCCCAATGGGCAGGATTTGAGGCCGACTGTATTTGAGCGGGATAATATCTTCGTGGATATGGTAAGGATACTGTACCGGGCGGATACGTGTACGAACGTATTTCCGAGCCTGCATGTATTTAATTCCCTGAGTGTGTGTGTTGCGGTTCGCGAGAGTGAGACACTTAGGAAACATCCGGGTGTCTGTTGGGCCTCTTATATTCTGGCGGGGCTCATCATTCTGGCTACGATGTTTTTAAAGCAGCACTCAGTGCTGGATGTATTTGGAGCATTTTTCATGGCGTATGTTCTGTATCAGTTTGTATATGCGCCTGAAAAGAAAAAGCTGCCGGGCTATGCAAAGCAGAAAGGCGCACTGCTCCAGAATAAGTAATTAGGAGGAAATGAGAGATGAAAAAGATTATGCTGACCGGCGACCGGCCGACAGGAAGGCTCCACGTGGGACATTATGTGGGATCCCTGCGGCGGAGGGTAGAGCTTCAGAATACGGGGGATTTTGATGACATTTTTATTATGATTGCTGATGCGCAGGCGCTGACGGACAATGCGGATAACCCGGAAAAGATTCGTCAGAATATTATTGAGGTTGCGCTTGATTATCTCGCGTGCGGACTGGACCCGGAGAAATCAACATTGTTTATCCAGTCTCAGGTGCCGGAGCTGTGCGAACTGTCCTTTTACTATATGAACCTTGTGACAGTTTCCAGACTCCAGCGTAATCCTACCGTAAAGTCTGAGATTCAGATGAGAAACTTTGAGGCCAGCATTCCGGTCGGTTTCTTTACTTATCCGATCAGCCAGGCGGCGGATATCACGGCGTTCAAGGCGACGACAGTTCCTGTCGGCGAAGACCAGATGCCGATGCTTGAGCAGACGAAGGAGATCGTTCATAAATTTAATTCTGTATATGGGGAGACGTTGGTGGATCCGAAGATTCTTCTGCCGGACAATGAGGCGTGTCTGCGCCTCCCGGGTATCGACGGCAAGGCCAAGATGAGCAAATCGCTGGGCAACTGCATCTACCTGTCCGAGGAGCCGGAGGATATTAAAAAGAAAGTATTCAGCATGTTTACAGACCCGACGCATATTAGAATCGAAGATCCGGGCAAGCTGGAGGGAAATACAGTGTTTACTTATCTGGATGCTTTCTGCAGACCGGAGTATTTCCCGGAGTTCCTTCCGGAGTATAAAGACCTGGATGAACTGAAGGCACATTATAAGAGGGGCGGCCTTGGTGATATGAAGGTAAAGCGCTTCCTGAACAATGTGCTCCAGGCGGAACTTGAGCCGATCAGAAACAGGAGAAAAGAGTGGCAGAAAGATATTCCTGCTGTCTATGAGATCCTGAAAAAAGGCAGCGAGAAGGCGGAGAAAGTGGCTGCACAGACACTCAAAGAGGTGAAGGCTGCCATGAAGATCAATTATTTTGAGGATGAGGCGCTGATTAAATCTCAGACGGAGAGATTTACGGCAGGAGAGTAAAAGAGATATCGTGCAGAGAAAACGGGCGGGGCCGAATGGCCCCGCCTGTTTGTGTATCCCGCAAAATGATATAAACGAAGAGTACAGGCGGGAGAGCCGGGGATTTCCGTGCATCATATTTCGGCAGAAAAATAAGCTGCGAATAGCGAGAAATTTGCGGAGTATATCAATTACATGCTGGAGCATGGAATTACAAAAGAAGAGATTGATCTGATGACAAAGGTAAATCCCGCAAGGCTTCTGGGAGTCTGATTTGCAGCAGCATGAGCCTATTCTGTGCCATGCATGGAAGGGCGGGGATGTCCGAGAAAATTGCTGGTCTCAGTTGACCGCATGTTCACGCGGGATACAATGTAAACAAAAAGAGATGTTGAAAGCATTCAACATCTCTTTCTTCTACGTGCGATAGAAGATTCGAACTCCCGACCTTCTGGTCCGTAGCCAGACGCTCTATCCAGCTG
>JAHZHF010000255.1 GCA_019420405.1 Clostridiales bacterium | reverse complement strand
AATCGGCTCTGTTTTCGGACGTTTTGAATTCGGAAGTTATTGAACTTTATAGCTGTCTCCCTACGGATACTCAATCCCAACCAGTGTCAGCCCCTGGGGCGGCGCCGTCATTCCCGCCCGCTCCCTGTTCTTTGCTTCGATCATTTCTTTCACCGCTTCCGGAGGATATGCGCCTCTTCCCACGCCCATAAGCGTCCCGGCAATGATACGCACCATGTTATAGAGAAATCCGCTTCCCCCGACTGTTATCGTGATCAGGTTTTCCTTTTTCTCCACCGTCAGATCGTAGATCGTTCGCACCGTGTTCTCCACTTCCGACTGCGCACTGCAGAAGCTCTTAAAGTCGTGCTCGCCCGTCAGATATTCTGCGGCGCGTCTCATGGCATCTACATCCAGATCAAAGGACACATGCCAGGTATCCCTTCGCCGCACCGGGTCCGGCATCTCCTGGTTCAGAATCCGGTATTCATAGGTCTTTATTGAATCGCAATGGCGGGGATGCCAGTCCCCCGGAACCTCCTCCGACTTCACCACCACGATATCCTCCGGCAGCTTTCCGTTAAGCGCATAGGCGATCCTGTCCGGAGGGATCGGCGAATCCGTATCAAAGACCGCCACATTGCCCCGGCCGTGAACCCCCGCATCCGTACGGCTCGCGCCGATCACGGTGACAGGCTTCCCTGTCAGTTCTGACAGCGCGCGATTCAGTTCTCCCTCCACAGTGGGGCCATTATTCTGAACCTGCCAGCCACAGTAGTCCGTCCCGTCATAGGCAACAACTAGCTTTACTCTCCTCATATCCAAACTCTCCCCGAAAGATCATCTACATACCACTCCAGCAGAACGCGTCCAAAGATTCAGAAAATCCACAGCTTAAACGGCACGAATCTTCCAACCACAAAAATAACCACCACATAGATCAGCGTCAGTGCATAGGCAATCCGATCCCTGCTCTTATACTTAAGCGGTTTCATCTTTGTCCTGCCTTCTCCGCCATGATAGCACCGCGACTCCATGGCAAGTGCCAGATCATTCGCCCGCCGGAACGCGGATACAAACAGGGGCACCAGAATCGGCACCATGGCCTTTGCCCTCTGTATGATATTGCCGCTTTCAAAATCCGCTCCTCTCGCCATCTGCGCTTTCATGATCTTATCCGTCTCCTCAAGAAGAATCGGAATAAACCGCAGGGCGATGGACATCATCATCGCTACCTCATGTACCGGGACATTGATCCTGTTCAGAGGGTGAAGAAGCTTCTCCATTCCGTCCGTCAGCCCGTTCGGCGAGGTGGTAAAGGTCATAATCGACGAGCCCGCCACCAGATACATCAGCCGCACCGCCATAAACACGGATGTTCTCAATCCATTTTCCGTGATCGTGAAGATCCAAAAATGTACAAGCGCCGCTCCTCCCCGCGTCAGGAACAGGTTCATAACCACAGTAAAAAGCAGAAGGATCACAACCGGCTTGAGTCCTTTTAGGATATATTTCAGCGGAACTTTTGACAGGTGGATCACTGTTCCAAGAAAAATCGTCGCACACACGTATCCCAGCAGGCTGTTCTGAATAAACAGCGACACGAGAAACAGAAGGGTGCAGACGATCTTCACCCTGGGGTCCAGGCTGTGAATCCTGCTTTGGGCCGGATAATACTGTCCGATCGTAATGTCTCTTATCATAACAAACTCCTCATGATCTCATCGGCAGCTTCCTCTATGGTCGTCGTATCCGCATCCACATCAAAGCCGCGCTCTTTTAAATCGTGCATCACGTAAGTAACCTGAGGCGCGGCAAGCCCTACCTCTTCCAGTTCTCTGTAATGGCGGAACACCTCTCGCGGGGTTCCGTCCAGCATCTTTTCTCCGCGGTTCATCACGATAATCCGCTCCACATATCTCGCAACATCTTCCATACTGTGGGACACGAGCACAACCGTCATCCCGGTCTCTTTGTGCAGCTTCTCCACCTGGTCAAGAATCTCATCCCGCCCCTTCGGGTCCAATCCCGCCGTCGGCTCATCCAGGATCAGCACTTTGGGCTTCATCGCAAGCACCCCCGCGATTGCCACACGCCGTTTCTGACCTCCCGAGAGTTCGAACGGAGACTGCCTGTAATATTTCTCCGGGAATCCGACCAGCTCCAGGGCTTCCCGCGCATTTTTCTCACACTCTTCCGGGGAGAGTCCCTGATTCTTCGGCCCAAAGCACACATCGCTTAAGACATCCACCTCAAAGAGCTGGTATTCCGGATACTGGAACACCAGCCCCACCTGGCTTCTCAGACGCCTCATATCATATCCGTCGTCATAAATATTCTGGCCTTCGTAAAAAATCTTTCCCGACGTCGCTTTCACAAGCCCGTTCAAATGCTGGATCAGCGTGGATTTCCCTGATCCGGTATGCCCGATGATCCCGACAAACTGTCCCTGTGGGATCTCAAAGGACACATCCTTTAACGCCTGTTTCTCATAAGCTGTACCGGGACTGTATACATAATTCACATATTCTAACGCAATCGACATAATGCTTCCACCAACTCTTCTCTTCTCAAGATCCCCCGGGGCAGATCAAGTCCCCGTTTTCTCAGTTCCTCTGCCAGCATAGTCACCTGGGGTACATCCATCCGGTAAGACTTAAGCTCGTCCACACGGCTGAATATCTCCCGCGGCGTCCCATGCATAACAATATGTCCGTCATCCATGACAAACACCTGATCTGCGCCTGTCACCTCTTCCATATAATGGGTGATCAGAATCACAGTAACATGCTTCTCTTTGCGCAGCTTCTCCACCGCACGGATCACTTCCCTGCGTCCGTTCGGATCCAGCATGGCCGTAGGTTCATCCAGAACGATACATTCCGGTTCCATCGCGATCACACCGGCAATCGCCACTCTCTGTTTCTGTCCTCCTGAGAGCTTATTCGGAGAAGCCTTCCGGTACTCGATCATCCCGACCGATTTCAGGCTCTCCTCCACTCTCTTCCAGATCTCATCCGTGGGAACGCCCAGGTTCTCCGGCCCGAAGCCCACATCCTCCTCTACTACAGTTCCGATAATCTGGTTGTCCGGATTCTGGAATACCATCCCCGCGGTCTGGCGCACATTCCAGAGCTCCGCCGGATCCCGCGTATCTTTCCCGTTCACCCACATAGTTCCACCAGTGGGAACGAGAATTGCATTCATATGCTTGGCAAGAGTAGACTTTCCTGAACCGTTATGCCCCAGCACGGCAACGAACGAACCCGGAGCCACATCGATATTCACCCCATCAATCGCACGGTTCGTCCCGATCACGTTGCCTTCTTCGTCCCTCTTATCATATTCATAAACAAGATTTTCCGCATGTATCATTTCCATAGGTGCTGCTGTCCTCCATTCGCGTCAGCCTCCGGAAAGCCGGGAGGCCGCTCTTTCGGGATTTTACCGGTGCCCGACGGCAGTATCCGCCGAGAATCATATTTTTATATTGTACGGCATCAAACGGGGTTTTGCAAGACTGCATAAAGAACCCTGTAGATTAGCGTAACAGTTCAGCCATAGGGCTGTCCGTGAGCCGAACTGTCAAGGACATTTTTTGTCCAATTCGCAGTCAATCCACTCCCGGACTTCTTCGACGCTGGCTTTCACTGCCCCGGCTATCGTCTCTATTGGAACTCCCATCCTGGCGAAATTCCTCACAGTCTCACGAATTCCTTCTTCAATTCCAGCAGCGCGCCCCTCCTCAATTCCGGCGGCACGGCCCTCTTCAATTCCAGCAGCATGTCCGTCTTCCCAGGCCGCTTCCCGCTCCTGCCTCATATGCTTTTCCTGATCATATTCAAAAATGCTCATCTCTTTCGCCTCCGCTTTGTGTTTCCTCAGAAATTCTTCCAGAATCCCCTCCCTGATACACTCGTCAATCGCGCGATCCACTGCATCCGTCAGGGGCATACGCTTCGCATACAGCCGGATTTTATCTGTGTAGACGGCGTATTCCTTCAGAGTCCTGCACGCCTCTTTCAGTCCGGTATTATTGTCTCCCGAAATATTCAGCATTACCGCCTGGAGCTCCAGCTTTGCTTCCCGTTCCTTTACCTCGTACATATCCGACAGTTTTAGAACCATCCGCTCCGGCTGTTTTTCTTCTCCATTATAGAAAATGATGAATTCCGGTGTTGGAATCTGTACCATTTTTGTCCCATACAGATTGGCGTCTTTTGTCATACCTGCATACACTTTGGAGATATAGAGCAAAAAACGCAGGGGAAGGTTCGGATTATAAGTGGACTGGTGTTCATACAGAGAAAGACGGCCATCAATCAGGAAGGAAATGTCATTCTTCATCGTCA
>JAHZHF010000254.1 GCA_019420405.1 Clostridiales bacterium | reverse complement strand
ATCTTCCGACAGATTCCTCCAAAGGCGCATGTCCCTCCTGTCCCTCCCTCAGAAAGTATATCTCAATCGTCCGCTCCGCTTCCTGGGCTGTACAAAAGGGATATGTTACTGACTAAATAGGCTGATAAACATATCAAGTGGCGCGGCTTGTATGCTTTCAGCTGCGAAAGTCTTCCGGCCGCGCCTTACTTTTGGCTACTATATATTCACTGACTTCTGGTCTGAAACTTCCGAAAAGCAACAGTTATTTCGAGAGTCTTTCTGCGGGGATGAAGGATGTTGACAGGTGACTTCGAAGGGAAATTAGCGAAACTTGAAGTGCCGGATACGGACGTTAGGACAGGCGGGGAGATTGTCTGAGCGAAAGCGAGTTGCTCCCCGCCTGTTCTTGCCTTTAGTCTGTAGCCGGCACTTCTTTAGTTTTCGCTTATCTCCCGGAGCGGAACCTGGAAATATCCTCCACTCCCGCAGAATACGTCTTGAAATTTCTATCTAATTTCGGAAGCTTCTTGCAAGGGAGTTAGTGAACTTTATAGCTGAATACCTGAACGTTTACTCAGACTACTTCGTTAAACCATGTCCGCGTAAGTTTCGTGATCTTCTCCAGCTCCTCTTCCAGATGCGGGGAGAGAATCACTCCTTCCCGCCGTCCAAGTTCTGACACCCCGATGCGTCCAAACAGATATTCCGTCAGCTCCGCCACAGGAATAACCCCTTCGGAATCCTCTGTCTCCCGGACGCTCACTGCCGACTCTCCGATCCCGCTCTCAAGCTTCCACACACGGCTGTTTTTTGTGAGGATCGGATCGATCACCGCGAATGAACATGACATCTCCTGATCTTCCAGAACAGACAAAGCAGACAGAAATTCCGGCAGGGATACAATCCTGGCCATAATCAGCGGTTTCTCCTGCTCCGCATACCCGGACGGACACGCAGCTGCAGGTATCTTATCCGCTCTTCCCTTCGCCAGTTCCGATACGGACAGAAGAAACGCCTCTTCGTATCCATCCAGATACAGAGGTTCCCGTATCTCCAGTCCCCCCTCATCCGCATAAGCATAGTATCCCCTGAGATCACCATTTTCCTCAATCCTGCGGACGCCGCCTCTCTCGCTTGCCTGCTCCATGATCATCGTCTGGTAGTAAGCCGTATCCCGGACGGTGCACACCTGATACTGGCCGTCAAAATTCTCCAGAAAGAAATCTGCAAGCCGCTGGGCGTCCCACAGTCCCGCATCCGAGAAAGTCGCCCGGACAGTTTCCCTGTGCGCTCTCAGCTCGGCCGCCTGTAGCCCGGCCGGAAGTTCTGTTTTGTTCTGCTGCTGCGGCTCATCCGCCTCCTGTTCGCTGCAAAATCCCTGCCGGGAAGGATCAACAGTTCCTGTCTTCTGGCTGTAGATGAACCTGAAATCATAGGGAGTATAAATTGCCTCTGCTGCGGGCATCAAAAATGTAAACGGCATCTTCTTGTGCTGCATTTCTTCCAGAGTCTTCCGAAGCAGGACTCCCATAAATCCCCGTCCCCGGTACGGCTCCCGGGTTGCTACCGCAATGATATAAGCCGAGGGAAATTCTTTTGCCCCCACCCGGATCTTATAGGGATTGAGCTGTATCATGGAGCAGATCTGTCCCTCCTCCTCGATCACCCAGATCTCGTTATCCCTTGTTTTAATATAATAGTAATAGTCGAGAAATGCCTTTGTATCGTCTGAAAATACCTTTTCCCACAGCTCCCGCGTTTTCCCATGTTCTCCCGGTTCCAGCTTCCTGAGAATCATTTACGCTTCCTCCCCGGTCATACGCGCACAGCATCCGCCGCACCCGCCTTCCGTGGACACCGCGGACACATCCACGCTGCTGTAATTGACATATTTTTCGATCATACAGATTGCCTGGGAAGAAATTCCCTCCCCCGTTCCGGTAAATCCAAGTCCTTCCTCTGTTGTAGCCTTTACATTTACCTGATCTGTTTCGATTTTAAGCGCCGCGGCAATATTCTCCCGCATCTGTTCTATATAGGGACGCATCTTGGGGCGCTGGGCAATGATCGTAGCGTCAATATTCTCGATCACATATCCCTTCTCGTCCAGCAGCTTTCCTACATGCTCCAAAAGAAGGATACTAGATATCCCGCTGTATCCGGGGTCCGTATCCGGAAAATGTTTCCCGATATCGCCGAGGGCCGCCGCACCAAGAAGTGCATCCATCACCGCATGTACAAGTACATCCGCATCTGAATGTCCCAGCAGACCTTTCTCATAGGGAATCTCAACACCCCCGAGGATCAGCTTTCTCCCTTCTGTTAATTTATGAACATCATATCCCATACCTGCTCTCATCATCATCTCTCCTCATAATCCCGTTCAAGTTCTTCTGTTTCTTCGGCGCTGTCATCGTCAGAATCTATAATTTCAATCGCCAGTGTCCGGTCTTCCCCTGCATCATTTTGAGGCTCTGCGGCATCCTCTTTATGATCTTCCTCGCCGCCATACCACACGATCACATTTTTCGCTTCCTGTTCCGCCTGCTCAGGCTGCTCCTCTTTTTCAATCTCCGTATGATTCGGCCCAGCAGAATGCTCTGGTGCAGACTCCTGTTCCACTTTCACTGCCTCTTCCGTTTCTTCTTCCTGAACCGATTCCACTGCGTCTTGCGCCGCATCTTCCCGTCCCGTTTTTACTGCTCCAGCTTCCGTCTGTTCCTGTCCCGGTTTTGCTGCTCCGTCTTCCGTCTGTTCCTCTCCCGGTTTCGCTGCTTTTTCTGCTGTCTGGCGAATCTCATTTGCCGGAATTTCCAGAGTATCTTCCAGTTCACTCTCTTCCGCCTCATTCACATTCAGCTTCATCTCATCCGGCGACGGCATCGCTGAGGCATGTCCGGACGCTTTGTGCCCGTGACCGGACTTCTTCACATTATGCAGCGCTGTCCCCTCTTCCGCAGCATGCTTTTTCTTTTTTCCAAACTCCGGCATCTTCACCGACGATATTTTCAGTGCCGGGATCTTCACCCCCGATACTTTCCTTACATAGAATAGCGCATACCCTGCACCGATGAAAATAAAGAGCACGGCAGCCACATTGAGCACCACACGGTTTGTCGGCTGCCCGTCTGCTGTCTCCATCAGGATTCTGATTCCGATCCATACCAGGTAAGCACCCAGTACAATCCGAAAGGCATCCCAAATCTTTTTATTCATCGTCTTTATCCTCCGTAATCATTCTGTGCAATATTCTATCATAAGATTCCCTTTAATACCATGTCAGAATTACAAATACATTTTTTAAGAAAAAAATAAAAAAAAGTGTTGACATTTGTAAGATCCTGATAGTATAATAGCAAAGCGGGTTGCGGAAAGGACTTCCAAAACCGCCGAAATATGGGGTCTTAGCTCAGCTGGGAGAGCATCTGCCTTACAAGCAGAGGGTCAGTTGGCTAGAGCACACGGTTCATACCCGTGGTGTCGCTGGTTCAAATCCAGTTTCCGCTACTTCGAAAGGTCTGTATAAGTTTTATACAGACTTTTTTCTTTTGTTAGGGCAAGATTCTGTTTTCATTGAGGACTTTTTTGGGTTTCGAAAAACGGAATTGTAAGCGGTTCCTGTTGCAACCTTTTGCGGGAAGGTAATGGCTTTTATCAACACATTTTGCCTTATAACCAAAAAATTAGGATGTTTTATCAGTGCATGTCATGATAAAATAAAAATTGAATTGCAAAGATACTTGGAACAGTTATTTATAAATTTCAGACTGTGCAGAGAGGAGATAACAGATGCGAGTTGGATTAGGATATGACGTACATCGACTGGTGCCGGATCGGGCGCTGATTCTGGGAGGAGTAGAGATCCCTTATGAAAAAGGACTGCTGGGCCATTCGGATGCAGATGTTTTACTTCATGCGATTATGGATGCAATGCTTGGAGCAGCGGCAATGGGAGATATCGGAAAACATTTCCCGGATACAGACCCGAAATACGAAGGTGCTTCCAGTCTGGAGCTCTTGAAAAGAGTGGGTGAACTTCTGGAAGAGGAACTGTATGTGGTGGAAAATATAGATGCCACGATCATTGCGCAAAAGCCTAAGATGGCACCGCATATTCCTAAGATGCGGGAGAATATTGCAAAGACGCTGGGACTGGAGTTGGATCAGATCAATATCAAGGCGACGACGGAAGAGGGACTTGGATTTACGGGGAGCGGAGAAGGCATTTCTTCTCAGGCAATCTGTTCTCTGGAAAAAATGACCCGTTACAGTGTGGATGTGACTCCGCAGGAAGGTTGTGCCGGATGCCCGGGATGCGGAAGATAGCAGGAGAAATAAAAAGGACATGAAGAACAAAAAGCTTGCAGTAGAGGAAAAG
>JAHZHF010000253.1 GCA_019420405.1 Clostridiales bacterium | reverse complement strand
CTATTTCCCGCAGATTTCCAGACACTCTGGAAGTCCGTCCACGGGATGTAAGAAGGAGGAATCCCCATGACGGAATACGAAAAACTGCACAGTGAACAAATCTACTATCCCGGAGATCCCGAGATCATGAAAGAACAGACCGCCTGCATGGAGCGGCTCTACGATTACAATATGACGCGCCCTTCTGAGGGCGAGAAACGGTTTCAACTGTTAAAAGAGATGTTTGCAGAGCTGGGAGAAGACTGCTATATCGAACCGCCTCTCCACTCAAATTTCGGCGGTCATCACGTTCATTTCGGAAAAGGGATCTACGCTAACTATAACCTGACGCTGGTAGACGACACTCATATCTATGTTGGCGATTACACCATGATCGGCCCTAATGTCACCATCGCGACAGCAGGTCACCCGATCCTGCCCGAACTCCGCGAGAAAGGCTATCAGTATAATGTCCCGGTGCGTATCGGAAGAAACTGCTGGATCGGCGCAGGAGCAATCCTGCTTCCCGGAGTAACTGTAGGCGACAATACGGTCATCGGCGCCGGAAGCGTCGTCACAAAGGATATCCCCGCCAATGTCGTGGCCGTCGGCAATCCGTGCCGGGTGCTTAGAGAAATTGGCGAACACGACCGGAAATATTATTACAAAGACAGGGAAATTGATCCGGAAACACAGTTATAATCTGTTCCCGCATAATTTCAGCCGGACAGCGCGTTATCTCCGCTCTGCCCGGCTGCTTTTCTGACTGCTTTTCCAACTATTTTTCCGGCCTCTTACTGAATCCCTCTCATCGTAAGCTGGATTCTCTTCTTCTTCAAATCTACACTCATAACTTTCACATCCACAATATCTCCGACGCTCACCGCCTCCAGCGGATGTTTAATAAACCGGTCCGTGATCTGGGAGATATGCACCAGCCCGTCCTGATGGACTCCGATATCCACAAACACACCAAAATCAATTACATTTCTTACGGTTCCTTTCAGGACCATGCCTTCCTTTAAGTCCTTCATCTCCAGAACGTCCGTGCGCAGAATCGGTTTCGGCATCTCATCACGCGGGTCTCTTCCCGGCTTCTCCAGTTCTCCCACAATGTCTCGCAGAGTGATCTCGCCGATCCC
Source organism: Clostridiales bacterium (assembly GCA_019420405.1). Lineage (GTDB taxonomy): Bacteria > Bacillota > Clostridia > Lachnospirales > Lachnospiraceae > Mediterraneibacter. The sequence continues at coordinate 3,259 of JAHZHF010000253.1, read as the reverse complement.
CAGTTCTTCCGAGAGTTTTTTATAATCACGGATTGTCAGCGACAGCCCGGTCAGATTATGCGCTGCAACATCCTCCTTAGAATATCCCTGTTTCTTCAAAAGTTTCTCAGCCGCATCGTAAGACTCGGGATGTACCCCTGTTGAATCCAGCGGGTTCTTCCCATCCTGAATCCGCATAAATCCGGCGCACTGCTCAAACGCTTTCGGCCCCAGCTTCGGCACTTTCAAGAGCTCTCTGCGATCCGTAAAGCGTCCATTCTCCTCGCGGTACGCAACGATATTTTTCGCAATCGTGCTGCTGATTCCTGAGATGTACGACAAAAGCGGTGCGGATGCCGTATTCAGATCCACTCCTACCTTATTCACACAGTCTTCCACAATACCGTTTAACGATTCTCCCAGCTTCTTCTGGTTCATGTCATGCTGATACTGCCCTACGCCGATGGACTTCGGGTCGATCTTCACCAGCTCTGCCAGCGGGTCCTGCAGACGGCGCGCAATCGACGCCGCACTTCTCTGCCCCACATCAAACTTCGGGAACTCCTCGCTGGCCAGCTTGCTTGCCGAATAGACAGATGCTCCTGCCTCATTTACAATCACATACTGCACCTTTTGATCCGGAATCTCTTTTAAGAGTTCCACGATAAACTGTTCCGACTCCCTGGACGCCGTTCCGTTCCCAAGAGAGATCAGGGAGATATGATATTTCGGAATAATTTTCTTTAACAGATCTTTGCTCGCCTTGATCTTCTGCGGAGTCGTCGGGGCTGTCGGATAGATTACCGTCGTCCCGATCACCTTCCCCGTCGGATCTACCACCGCCAGCTTGCATCCGGTACGAAACGCCGGATCCCATCCAAGCACTACATGTCCCGCAATCGGCGGCTGCATGAGAAGCTGGTGCAGGTTCTTCCCGAACACCTCGATCGCGCCATCCTCCGCCTTCTCCGTAAGCTCATTCCTGATCTCTCTCTCGATCGCCGGCTGGATCAGCCGATGATAGCTGTCCGCCACGGTCTCCTTGAGAACCGGCGTAGTAAACGGATTCTCCGTGCGGATCGTCTTACGTTCCAGATAGCGCAGGATCTCTTCCTCCGGCGCCTCGATCTTCACGGTCAGGAACTTCTCCTTCTCTCCCCGGTTCAGCGCAAGAATTCTGTGCCCCGCCAGTTTCTGAACAGGTTCCTCAAACTCATAGTACATCTCATAGACAGACTCTGCTTCCGGATCTTTCGCCGTCGAAATCACACGGCCCTTTCGCATGGTTGTCTTTCGAATCCAAGTACGGTAATCCGCATTATCCGAAATCGTCTCCGCAATAATGTCCATCGCCCCCTGAATGGCTTCCCCGGCAGTCTTAACCTCTTTTTCTTCTGAAATGTATTCTGCCGCAGTCTTCTCAAGCGGCTCCTGCGCCTTCTGCAGCATAATATATGCAGCCAGCGGCTCCAGCCCTTTTTCCTTCGCGATCGTCGCTCTGGTCCGCCGCTTCGGCCTGTAGGGGCGGTACAGGTCCTCTACCGTCACCAGCGTCTCCGCCGCGAGAATCTGAGCCTTCAACTCCTCCGTCATCTTCCCCTGATCCTCGATGCTGGAAATCACCTGTTCTTTCTTCTCCTCCAGGCTTCTCAGATACATCAGTCGCTCGTGCAGCTTTCGCAGCTGCTCGTCATTTAATGATCCCGTCACTTCTTTACGGTAACGGGAAATAAACGGGATCGTATTTCCCTCGTCGATCAATTTTACCGCCGCATCAATCTGCCAGCGTTTTACTCCAAGTTCTTCTGTCAGTTTCTGATTAATGTCCATCTTGTATATTTCCTCTCGTCTATTTTCCCGCGGAGAAATCTCATCCAGCGGATAAAACTTTTCACTGCCTCTTTTTCCCATACATTTTCCCTCCTATCTTACCACGTTCCTTCCGGGGAAAAAAGTATAATTTCACTGGATTTTCGGGCAAATCAGGAGCCGGGTTGATGTCCCCGTTCCAAGTGCATCCACAATATAACGCCAGATCATGTTTTTCAATAACTAATCCGCAAAAACAGCAGTTATCAACAAACTTACATTACTTATAAAAAGTTATCCATACACTGTGGATTCTTTTCCCCAGATCGGTCCGGCTGGCAGAAATAATACGGGCTGATCCGGCCAAACGTCTGCTCTTTCATCCGGGCATCTTCGACAATTCTTGACATCTTTCCCCATTCTGTTCAAAATAGCAATAGAATCTCCATCAAAAAAAGAAACAGGAGCGATCAATGAACCGAACAATCACTTATCACATAAATCCATCGGAAGAGGGTCTGCGCATCGAACAGTACCTGCGCCGGCGCGGCTATTCGTATCAGAATCTCACACAGCTGAAAAAGATGCCCGAGAGCATTCTTTTAAACGGAGTCTGGAGTTACATGCGCACTCCGGTCAAAAGCGGGGATGTCCTCACCGTCCAAATCAGAGAGTCAGAATCTTCACCTAACATTCCGCCTGTCAGACTTCCTCTGAATATCGTATATGAAGACGAGGATATTCTTGTGGTTGACAAGCCTGCCGGAATGCCGGTGCATCCTTCCCTTAATAATTATCGAAACTCCCTTGCCAATGCGCTGATGTACTATTACGCGCAACAGGACAAGCCTTTTATCTTCCGATGCACCAACCGTCTGGACCGGGATACCTCCGGTCTGACTGTAATCGCCAAACATATGGTAAGCTCTGCGATTCTATCAGATATGACAGCCCGACACGAGATCACCCGGGAATATCTGGCCGTCGTCCGCGGCAGCGTCACTCCTTCTTCGGGAACCATAGACGCCCCCATCGCCAGAACAGGGAGTTCCTTAATCGAGCGCAAGATAGACTTTGAGCACGGAGAGCGGGCGGTCACCCATTACCGGGTGAAGGAGGAAAGAAACGGTTACAGCCTTGTCTCACTGATTCTCGAAACAGGCCGCACTCATCAGATCCGCGTACATATGAAACATATCGGCCATCCGCTTGTCGGAGATTATCTGTATAATCCGGATATGGAAAAAATACAGCGGCAGGCACTTCATTCCTTCCGCCTGAAATTCATTCATCCGATCACCGGAGAGAAGATGGAATTTACAGCCGGGCTCCCGGAGGACTTCTCTGTTTTTGGGTTTCAGCTATAAAGTTCAATAACGTCCTTTTGCATAACATCCGAAAACAGAGTCTTTACCAAGACGTATTCTGCGGGGATGGAGGACGGCTCAGGGCTTCGCTCCAGGGGATAAGG
>JAHZHF010000252.1 GCA_019420405.1 Clostridiales bacterium | reverse complement strand
CGCTGGCAGACCGCAGCGGAAAACGCACTGTACACACCGCGGATCTCCTGGTTTTCTTTTTTGACCGTCCAGATACGGTACATCCGGAAATGGAACTGGCTATTATCCGCATTTCTTTTCGGCGGCTCTCTGATTCTGTCCTTTTTTTCCGGACAGACAGATGCCGGATGGGGACACGGACAGTTTTCGGAGATGGCGCTCCCTGCCATACTGTCCGCATGTCTCCCATTCCTCGCATTGGCAGCAGTCACAGAGGCCGGATATTCCGCACGTTTTTGCATGGAAGAGCTGGAGCTTTCCACCCGTTTCTCCCTGCACGCAGTGCTGTGCGCACGCCTCGGAATTCTGGGGGCGGCAAATCTGCTCCTGCTCGCATTCCTGATACCCGTCAGCTCCTGTCTGTGGGAAACGGATCTGTCTCTGTCCGCCGCCTGTATCCTTCTGCCCTATCTTCTGACCTGCGCACTTACACTTCCGGCGCTTCGGAAGTATCACGGCAGGGAAGGAACTGTCCTGTGTGCAGGGATCACCGCTCTTACCAGCGCGCTTTTTCTCATCCTGAACATCACGGGACTTTTGAGTGAGAGCGCTGACAGGCCCGCATTCATCCCCATAAGTCTGCTTCTGATCGGGGCCGCAGCGGCACTGGAACTGAAAAAATATCTCAAACAATCGGAGGAACTCACATGGAACTTCACATTGACCGCCTGAGCAGGCATTATAAAAACAAGATCGCCGTGGACCGGGTTTCACTCACTCTTGGGAAAGGCGTCCACGGACTGCTGGGAGCCAACGGCGCGGGAAAGACAACGCTGATGCGCATGATCTGCGGCGTCCTGCGACCGGACAGCGGCACCATCACACTGGGGAAAACTGACGTATCCTCAGAAAATTACAGAGCGGTACTCGGCTATCTCCCCCAGGATTTCGGCTACTATCCCAGCTTCACCGCCATGGATTTCCTTCTCTACATGGCGGCTCTCAAAGGACTTCGCTCAAAGGAAGCCCGGGTTCGTGCCCGTGAGCTCCTCTCGCTCGTCGGGCTTGACGGACACGAAAAAGAGAAGATCCGAACCTTCTCCGGAGGCATGAAGCAGCGTCTCGGCATCGCCCAGGCACTTTTGAACCGTCCCCGGCTTCTCGTCCTTGACGAGCCCACAGCAGGACTGGACCCAAAGGAACGAGTCCGTTTCCGGGAAATGATCGACCTGCTGGGGCAGGAGAGCATCGTCCTCCTCTCCACCCACATCGTATCTGACGTGGAAATGATCGCGGACCGCATCCTGCTCATGAAAGACGGACGGCTGATCTTTAACGGAACACGCGCGGACATCGGAGACGATCTGGAAGGGTTCTACCTGGAACAGTTTGACGACACTCCGCATGATCTCACACACAAACTGGGAGGTATCTCATAATGTATAACCTTGGAACACTGATAAAATATGAATATAAAAAACTGCTCCACCGCAGATCCGTATGGGTCGTCACCCTCTCTCTGACCGCTTTGACCCTTGTATCTGTCGTCCTGCCGCCTTTCATGACTTCGGTCAGCATTGAAGATTCATTAAATTATACGGATTATGAAGAGACTGTGACGCAGAGAAAGCTGGCGGCTGATCTGGCCGGGCGGGCGATCGATGAAGATCTTCTCCGGGAGATGAATGCGGTCCACTCTCTGGAGCGCTTCGCTGTCCTGTCTGAAAATCAGCAGAAAACTCTGACACCAGACAGTGAACAGTCCTCCCAAACCGGCACCGGACAGCCGCTGCTGTCCGATGAACTGCTCAGCGCGCTTCCTGATGACCTCCGCTCCAGACTGCCGGAAAATCTTAGCAGCGTCCGGCTTGAAGACCTGACCGCATTCCCCGGTTCAGATGTTCCTTACTCTGTGAAATATAATGATATCGACTACTTCTATGACGACAGCGGAGCCGCATCTGCGGACGGATTCGAGCAGACAGATGACGGGGGCTTCCCCCAATACTCAATCAGTACGGAAGAGCTCTACAACCTGCGGCGCAGCACGAATGAAATGATCTGGGATGCCCGCCATCTCACAGACGGCGAAAAAGAGTATCTCTCAGACCGGGAGGATGCGCTCAGCACGCCATTTCTATACGAGTTTAGCGCCGGCTATAAATCCATCCTGTCAAATACCGTGCTCCTCGCCATTATCATCTCCTTTTTCACGGCAATATGCATCCCGCCCGTCTCCGCAGACGAGCATCTTCGCCGGACGGATCAGCTCATCCTGTGTACCCGTTTCGGCAGACGGCAGGCGTTTCTGGCGAAACTGTTTACCGCGGCTACATTTTCCATGGCCGTCGCACTCCTCCTCTTCGCCGCCCTCGCGATTCCGGCCTTTCTTATGTACGGAACCGAAGGATTTTCAGCCCAGATTCAGATCGCACTGCCCGGATGTTCCTGGGATCTTACCATGGGTGAGGCCGTACTTATCCTGCTGGCAGTTCTGCTGACATCGGCTCTCCTTTTGAGCTCTGCTGCCCTTACACTGGCAGAGCGGTTTCAGAACAGTCTCCAGGCATCCGGAATCCTGATCGGAGTGCTCCTGGTCAGCGCCTTCCTGAACATACCGGATCAGTACCGCATTCCATCTCAGATCCTGTCCTTCTTTCCTGCAAAACTGCTCTCGGTCTCGGGCAGTCTCCTGGAATCACAGCTCGTCCCCTTCCTCGGGACATATCTCGCCTCCTGGCAGACCGGGCTGATCCTGTATCTGATCTTGAGCCTGCTTTTCGCTTTGGCCGGATACTTCGTCTACCGGAGATGGCAGGCCGGCGGAAGATAGCCGGGACAAAACATATGGGCAGCCGCATCAATCTGACCGATCTGTGCGGCTGCCCCTTTTCACTGACAGTTTATCTGTTGTTACGGTAACATTTCCCGTCTTATTTCCGTATCTGCCCGTCTCCGAAAATAATATATTTCGTCGTCGTCAACGCTTCGAGTCCCATAGGGCCTCTCGCGTGAAGTTTCTGTGTGCTTATTCCGATCTCCGCCCCGAATCCGAACTCAAACCCGTCTGTAAAACGGGTAGATGCATTCACATAGACAGCCGCCGCGTCGATCTCATCCTGGAATTTCAGGGCATTCCTGTAATCTTTTGTAATAATAGACTCGGAATGTCCCGTGTTATATCTGTTAATATGCGCGATGGCCTCATCAATGGCATCAACGGTCTTCACTGATATGATAGCATCCAGATACTCCGTTCCCCAGTCTTCCTCTGTCGCCGGGATGATCTCTTCGCAGACAGCGCGCGCCCTCTCGTCTCCCCGGATCTCTACGCCGTGGTCTTTTAACTTGGCCACGATGCGCGGAAGGGCCTCTGCCAAAATGTCAGAATGCACGACCAGAGACTCGCAGGCATTGCACACTCCCAGACGCTGTGTCTTAGCGTTCTCGATAATGTCCGCCGCCATCTGTACATCCGCAGACGCGTCTACATACACATGGCAGTTTCCGGTTCCCGTCTCAATCACAGGAACGGTGCTGTTTGCCACTACATTTTCGATCAGTCCGGCGCCGCCCCGGGGGATCAGCACATCGATCTTTCCGTGCATTTTCATCATCTCGCCGGCCACCTCGCGGCTCGTATCTTCCACGAGGAGCACCAGATCCTGACAGAGTTTCTCCTTGCGCAGTCCCTCCTTGATCGCACGGACTATAGCCTGGTTGGAGTGGATTGCGTCGCTTCCACCTCGCAGAATCACTGCGTTTCCAGTCTTAAAGCAGAGCCCGAAAGCATCTGCCGTCACATTGGGCCTGGACTCATAGATAATACCCACAACGCCCAGAGGCACGCGTTTCTGTCCGATACGCAGGCCGTTGGGCCTTGTCTTCATAGACAGTACTTCCCCGACCGGGTCATCGAGTCCGGCGATCTGCCTCAACCCGTCTGCCATATCCGTAACGCGCTTTTCAGAGAGAGAGAGACGGTCGATCAGCGACTGTTTGATCCCCTTTTCTTTCGCCGCTTCCAGATCCTTTGCGTTCTCTTCCAGTATTTTATCCATCTGGGCAATCAGTTCCTCTGCCGCTGCAAAAAGCCCTCTGTTTTTATCTGCCGTACCCAGCCGCGCCGCTTCTGCGGCGGCATGCTTCGCATGGTCCGTGAGCATTTCCATGTAAGTTCCCATATATGCCCTCCTTTTTTGCATCTTTGCCCCTTATTGTACCACTGATGGGGGAATTGTGCCACATTTTTATCATTTCAGTGCAGCTATTTAATGCACTAACATTTTCTGCCCAAATGTGTCCGGAAGCGGAGCGGAGTTTTAACAATACGTATTCTGTGAAAAGCGGACAGCCGTTCGATGTTCCGTTCCAGAATCCGGAAAATCTAACAGGCCGAAGAGATGTT
>JAHZHF010000251.1 GCA_019420405.1 Clostridiales bacterium | reverse complement strand
TTAAGACGGAAGTTAATGACTATATAGCTTCCAAAAGTAAGGCGCGGCAGGAAGGCGTTCGAAGCCGACAGCCCACAAGCCGCGCCATTACTGCGTTTTCAGCCTATTTAGGACAATAACACTTCCGGCTGAGAAAGCCCAGGAAGCGGGGCAGACGATTGGAGTACACTTTCTGGGGAAGGAGACAGCCGTGAGATATGACTTTGGAGGAATCTGTTGGAATATCTTACGGGGCGGAAAGAGGGTGTTAAGCGGCGCGCAGGGCTTGTTTGAGCGGAGCGAGTTAACCGGAGCGCCGCTTTGCCTTTAAACCTCTTTTCGGCCAGTTAGATTATTCCCAGATTCCGGGACGGAATATCGAACGATTGTCTCCCTTTCACAGAATACGATTTTCCAAACATCCCGCTCCGCTCCCGGACTCATTTTGACGAAAAACGTTAGTGCACTAAATAGCTGAATTATTACTTTCCGGTTCCTTATTCTTTATTCGGGACGCATATGTTATAATAGTCATATTGTAAGATCTCAGACAAAAGGGAGGAATGCATATGACAGCAGCACTGATCATCGCAGCCGGAAAGACAGCGAGCAAGGAACATTTTGAGCCTGATAAAAAGATCGGCAGTATTACAGCACTGGAACGCACAGTGATACTTCTCCGTCAGGCAGGAATCCAGAAGATTGTCGTAGTGTGCGGAGACAAGGATGACAAAATTCCAAAACTTGTCCCCTCCATGACGCTTACCTTCCTGAACGGCTCTGACGACAACGACATGCTGGATAATATTAAAGTCGGATTATCCTATCTGCAGGATAAATGCCGCCAGGCTCTGATCTCCTATGTCGATGTGCCCATGTTCTCAATCAATACCGTCCTGGAACTGATCAAAGCATCCGACTATGGCGATGTATGCATCCCCTCTTACAATGGCCGCGCTGGACATCCCATCCTGCTCCGGGCTGAGCATTTTCCAAAGATCCTGTCTTATTCCGGGAAGAACGGACTGGACGTCGCAATCACGTTTTCGGGCTTGAAACGATATTTTGTAAATGTAGACGATCCTGGAATCCTGTCGGACATCCAGAAGAGCCGGTCATATGAAGAGCTGATCGCAGGACATGACGCGTCCAGACTGCGCGCTTCCTTCCGCTTCCGCCTGCTCCGTGAATGCGCATTTTACGGCCCCGGCATCCATCAGCTCCTGCTTCTGACTGAGGAGAGTGGTTCTCTCTCGGAAGCCTGCCGGTATATGGGAATCTCATACAGCAAAGGCCGGAAGCTGATCGCCACCCTGAAGGAACAGACCGGCCATCCGGTACTGGAAACTCATCCGGGAGGGAAGGGCGGCGGCTACTCCCACCTGACGAAGGAGACGAAAGAACTGATGCAGCGCTATGACGCGTTCTGTACAGAAGCACAGGAACTCTTCCAGGGGCTGTTTGAAAAATACTTTGACGCCTGAGACTTCCTGCTAAAAGCTGATTCTGCAAAAAACAAACTCTATAAAATAGTACGTGAGGTAGAATTTATGAATACAATTTTCCAGAAAATATCTGAGGAACTTCACAGCGAACATAACCTGATACTGGTCACAATCGTCTCTCAGTCCGGTTCCTCTCCCCGCGGGCTAGGCGCGCAGATGCTCGCAGGCGAAAGTGGGCGGATCTGCGGAAGCGTCGGAGGTGGTGCACTGGAACACCGTTGTGAGCTGGAAGCTCTGCGGCTTCTGAAAGAAAAGAAGTCGGGCATCCATCACTTTGAACTGCGCCGCGGAGCGAAAGAGGATATCGGAATGATTTGCAGCGGCGATGTTTCCGCATGGTTTCAGTTTGTGGATGCTTCCTGCGATGAATGGCGAAACGTCGCGGACGCACTCCTTACCCGCCTTGACGAACACAGGGAAGGATGGCTGGTTTTGAATAAGAACGGCTCTGTTTCCGGTCTGCTGGACGAATCCGGAACACTCATGGCCGGTTCCTGTTCTGATGCTGCTCCTGCTATTTCGAAAAAAGATTTCAAAGAATCTGATAGCTGTTACTATATTCCGTTGGCCGGACGCGACCGCGCCATTGTCTTCGGCGGAGGGCACTGTTCCCAGGCACTTGTTCCGTTTTTAAGCCGGACCGGATTCCGCGTCACTGTCATGGAAAGCAGGCCTGAGTTCGCACAGAGAGAACTCTTCCCCGACGCGGAAGAAATCATCTGCGGCGATTATCTAAGGGTATCGGATTACATTGACCTCTCTCCTTCTGACTATGTTGTAATTATGACGAACGGGCATAATCACGATCTGGATATCCAGCTTCAAGTTCTACGGATGCCACTGGCCTATGTCGGCGTTATCGGCTCGAAATCTAAAATAGCCTACTCTCAGAAGAAACTCCGGGAAGCCGGAATTCCGGAGGAGGCAATCGCTTCTGTACATTCCCCGATCGGTACGCCCATCAAAGCCGTGACTCCGGAGGAAATTGCGGTAAGCATCACAGGGGAGATGATATATGAACGGGCATTGATCCGCGAAGCTCACGGAACACAGGCTCACGGCTGCCCGATGCACTAGAGGCTGTCCAACTCATTCCCTCTGGTCAGAACCGCATCCCACTGACTCTCGCTTAAATACTGCGGCCGCTCTGTTCGCCAGAGCCCGCTTAAATCCAGTCCCAGCTCCCGCTGCGCCCTGACGGCTGCCTCCTGCAGCGTCATCTCCGCTTCGGTTGTCTGGGACATTACATTTTTAGATAAGCTTCCCGGTCCATCGCCGCTGCTTCCGTCATACTGATCACAGATTATTCTACCGGAATCATCCCCCTGATATTCTTCTCGATCTGCCGGATTACTGCCATAAACTCTTCATCTGACTTTCCTGTCGGATCTTCCAGTCCCCAGTTTTCCATCCGCTTTCCCGGAATGGCCGGACAGGCCACATTGCATCCCATTGACACGTAGATATCCGCTTCCGGTATATCCTGAATCAGTTTAGAATACTGTTCTTTTTCCATATCTATCCCGTATTCCTGCTTCATCAGCCTTACCGCATCCTGATTGATCTGCGGTTTGGTCTCCGTCCCCGCGGAATAACATTCATAATAATCTGACAAATATTTTTTCCCCAGAGCTTCCGCGATCTGACTCCGGCAGGAATTATGGACACAGATAAATGCAATTTTCTTTTTTCTTTTACGGAAAGGACACCTCTTCCCAATACACTGATTATTCTGGCTGCTGTAAGAGCAGCGGATCTCAGACTGATCCATATTGATTCCCAGATTCTCTCTCACAAAGCTGACTGCCTGTTGAATCGAAAGGTAGGAATCCCTCTTACAGCACCGGGGCCCGCCGATTTCTCCGATTGCCGCCAGCGCCCCGGACGTCATTTTATGAGAAAGCCCGAAATTTTCTTCGCCCAGAGGCGTAGATCCGGTAACGATAGAAATAAACATACCTGTACTAAGGCCCGCTCCGCAGGCTCCCCAGAACCCACAGGCTCCTCCCGGAACCGAACGCCCTCTGCTGTTCATCTCAATCAAAGCATTCTTAAGATCAATATTTCCGCCAGAATTCTTATATGCCGCCAGAAGCGCCATTCCCACCATGATATGATGCTCCGGCCCGTGCATGTGGCAGAAAGGCATTGCCATCATTTTGTTGAGGATTTCAGCCGGATTTTTAGATGTCTCTTCCATACACATCCCTACAAGGCTGTCAATCCCCTGCATATGGCACTCATTGCACACATAATGCCCGTTGACACATCTTGTTTTGCTGGTTTCTTTTTTATGGCACAGTTCGCACTCCATTTCAACATCCTCGTTGAGATATTCTAATGGCGCTTTACAGATCAGACATTCTTCCTTCATATTCACTTTAATGATCCTTTCTATAAGTTATTCCTCAAACAATTGATTCATCTTCTGGAAAACAGATCTTCAACTCTCCAGCAAAAATCTGTACAGGAACTTCATCCTTCATACTGTATATCGCAGGCGCTGCATCTGTCTCAAAATCGTATACGATCACACGCTCCATCTCAGGGTCAATAATCCAGTATTCCCTCACTCCTGCCTCGCAGTACTTGCCCGCCTTAATTACATAATCTCTTCTTTTTGAGGAAGGGGAGACAATTTCCGCGATAAAATCAGGTGCTCCCATAATCCTGTCTTTTAACACCTTCTCCGGATCACATACAATAATGATATCAGGAACAACCATCGTCTTATCATCACAGTCAAGCTGCACATCCACCGGACCTGCGAGCACTCTGCATTTTCCACGCTTTCATCAATTATTGGTACCTATAATTCTATGGAAGCACGCAGGATTAGTCAAGAATAATAAATGTTAAAAACACCTGAAAGATCTCTCTTCCAGGTGTCACTCTCATTCCATATCTATATG
>JAHZHF010000250.1 GCA_019420405.1 Clostridiales bacterium | reverse complement strand
AGATTCCGGAACGGAATATCGAACGGCTGTCTCCCTTTCACAGAATACGATTTTCAAAACATCCCGCCCTGCTTCCGGACGTATTCCCGGGAAAAAGTTATTGCGCTAAATAGCTGAATTCTTATGGAAACAATCGGATTTACTGATTTCCTTCTTGCGATTACCATGGGAAATTGCTATACTAGGAGAGTATTTTATCAGATGGGGAATACTCCCGCCTCAACAGGCGGTGAGCAAGAAATTAGAATCTGGAGGAGAGAGATGAACGATCTGGAAATGTACCGTGAGCAGCTTGCGATTTGTGACGACAAGATTATTGATGCGCTCGTGGAGAGAAATGCGATTATTGAAAAGATCATGTCCTATAAGGAAAAGTATGGAATGCCGATTCTGCAGCCTGCCCAGGAGGCAAAGCAGCAGAGGCGTCTGGATGAGAAACTGAAAGGCAACAAGTACCAGGAAGAGATCCAGGATGTATTTCGCAGAATTCTCCGCAACAGCAAACGGATTCAGGCGAGGAAGCTCTTTTCTTATAATATTGTGCTGATTGGTTTCATGGGAGCGGGCAAATCGACGATTGCAGATTATCTGAGCACCATGTTTGATATGCGGCTGGTGGAGATGGATCAGGAGATCTCCGAGCGCGAGGAGATGAGTATTCCGGATATCTTCGCTACATACGGGGAAGAATATTTCCGAAACCAGGAGACGAATCTCTTGAAGGAGCTGCAGACGGGAAAGAACTGTATTATTTCCTGCGGAGGCGGAGTGGCGATGCGTGAAGAGAACGTGGTGGAGATGAAGAAGAACGGAAGAGTTGTTCTCCTTACGGCAAGCCCGGAAACTGTGTACGAACGTGTGAAGGACAGCAACGACAGGCCGCTGCTCAATGGAAACAATAACGTGGAGTTTATTGCGGAACTGATGGAAAAGCGGCGGGAGAAGTATGAAGCGGCCGCTGATATTGTTATTCAGACGGATAACAAGACGATTCTTGAGATCTGTGAGGAACTGATCTCGAAGCTGACGGAGTTGGATGAAAAATAATGTTTGAAAGATTTTTTCCGGATGAATATGTGGCGTCCACATATGTCATTCCGTTTGAACAATTGTATGAGCAGGGATACAGAGGCGTGATCTTCGATATTGACAATACGCTTGTGCCACACGGAGCTCCGGCGGATGAGCGCGCCAGGAAGCTGTTTCAGAGGCTTTCCGACATTGGATTTGCGACCTGTCTGATTTCGAACAATCAGGAGGGACGCGTTAAGATGTTCAACCGGGACATTGGCACCAGGTATATTTACAACGCTCACAAACCCTCGACCAAGAATTACATCCGCGCCATGGAGATGATGGGGACAGACCGGGGGAACACGCTTTTTGTAGGGGATCAGCTTTTTACGGACGTGTGGGGCGCGAAAAGGGCCGGCATTCACAATATCCTTGTGAAGCCCATTTACCCGAAAGAGGAAATTCAGATAGTGCTGAAAAGGTATCTTGAGAGGATCGTCCTGCATTTCTATAAAAAAAGATTGAAAAATAAGGAAAATTAGTATAAAATTAATTAATGGAGCGTCAATAAAAGACGTGTACGATTGAAGGAGGAAGATAAATGGTCTCAGCAGGTGATTTTAAGAACGGCATTACAGTGGAAATTGACGGAAATATTTATCAGATTTTGGAATTTCAGCATGTAAAACCTGGAAAGGGAGCAGCTTTTGTAAGAACAAAATTAAAAAATATTATCAGCGGCGGTGTTGTAGAGAAGACATTCCGTCCGACTGAGAAGTTTGAGAATGCGCATATTGACAGAAAAGAGATGCAGTACCTTTATCAGGATGGCGATCTGTATAACTTCATGGATGTGGAGACATACGACCAGATCGCGCTGAATTCAGACGTGGTAGGCGATGCTCTGAAATTTGTAAAAGAGAACGAGACAGTTAAGATCTGTTCTCACAAGGGCAACGTATTTTCTGTTGAGCCGCCGCTCTTTGTTGAGCTGGCTATCACAGAGACAGAGCCGGGCTTCAAGGGAGATACAGCACAGGGAGCTACCAAGCCGGCTACAGTTGAGACGGGCGCTGTTGTTCAGGTTCCGCTTTTCTGTGAGACAGGCGATGTGCTGAAAATCGATACCCGTACAGGAGAGTACCTGTCCAGAGTATAATCCGTTGGTAGTTGGTATACGCCGGGAAGAGAGTAAAACGAATAAAAAAAGAATCCTGCAGAAGCAGGATTCTTTTTTTATTCGCTTGTTTCATGCATAGAAAACCGAGTTACCGGGTGCCGGCCTGTGGATACAGTCAGTCTGTGGTTACATGCTCATGCCGAATTTTGCGGCATTGTAGATGTTGATGCAGATGATTACAGCCATAAGGAAGATGAAAAGTTTGTTGACGTTATCCTCGTCGATCTTCTTGTTGATCCGGCTGCCGATCATGCCTCCGGCAACACCGCCGATCACCATGACTGCCAGATACGAGATCTGCACATCGGGAACACTTCCTGTCGCGAATGTCTGGATCAGGCTGGTGATCTGGGAGAACATAATTATGTACAGTGAGCTCAAGGCCGCTTCCTTGGTGGACATGGAGAAGAACCATGCGAGGACGACCAGGTTGATGGGGCCGCCGCCGATCCCGAGAAAACTGGACATGACCCCGAGGAGAAGACCGATCACAACGCAGAGCCAGATCTGGTCGTACTCTCTTGTTTTGATACGCTTTTTGTAAATGGTATAGATCAGTGTTCCGACTGTGATGATGATCAGGACAACGGCCTGAGTGAATCCCACGGCACTGTCGTTTCCGACTGCGTCCTTCAATGCCTGGAACATGGCTTTGCCGGCGACGCCGCCGACAGCCGCGCCTATGGCAAGAGAAGTGGCGATGCGCACGTTCAGTTTCGCTGATCCTGCCCGAATATTTTTAAATACTGAGATAATCGACATTGCCAGAACCGTACATCCGGAGAGAAAGCTGATACTGCTCACGTCCATGATCCCGGTCGCATCGAGCACGGGTTTGATAATAACTCCGCCGCCGATTCCGCAGATAGACCCGACGATGGAGGAAAGAATACTTACAAGAAAAAAGATAACTATAACTGCCATGACTGCCTCCTTAAAAAATAGTGCGTTACCATTATAACGTAACAGTTCAGCCCGCGCCATTCGTAAAACCGCACTTCGTGCTTATTGCGGCTGCCGCCGCTGTTTTACTCATATACGGGCGCTCAGCTCATAGGGCTGAACTGTTATATTATAACATATTTGTGAAATATGCACCATTGCTTTTTTTACGGTCCCCGTTTATAATCAAGATCACATAATATTGTTCATCAGATCAGGATATCCAGTTTCGGTTTTCTGGGTACATATCGTACCGGATTTCTCATTAAATTTACGATAGAACGCGTGAAGAAAGGAGATCAATGAATTATCAGGAATTTGCATGCGCGTTGGAGAAAGAGGTTAATTTAAGGCTTACAGGAGGGGTACAGGCCAGTCTTTACACGGCGGTCAAAAACAACGGTACCAGGCGGACAGGAATTCTGATTGAAACTCCGGGGATTAACATATCGCCGACGATCTATCTGGATGAATATTTCGCAGCCAGCCAGGCCGGGAGGACGATCCGGGAGATTGCGGAAGAACTGCTTGAGTTCTACCGGAGCATCAGGAGAGAAGAGTCGTGGGATCAGGAGAAGATCCTGTCCTATGAAGGGGTGAAGGACAGGGTTGTCTTTAAATTGGTCAACACGGCGAAGAACAGGAACTTTTTAAGAAAGGTTCCCCATCTTGACTTCCTTGATTTGTCCATTGTGTTCTATGTTCTGATCGAGGCTACGGATGAGGGGAGCGCCGCCATGGCTGTGGAAAATGTTCATGCACAGCACTGGAAGGTGCGTACAGACCAGCTCTGGGAAGATGCAGTCAGAAATGCGAAGAAACTTCTGCCGGCAGAGTTCTTTACTATGAAGTATGCTCTGAAAGAAGCCTTCGGGAAGAGTGGATTCGGGTCGGCGGGAGAGTCTGAGAATCTTTTCCTGGAGAATCAGACGGAGAAGGACGGGCTGTACGTTCTGTCCAACAGGCTCAGGAGCTATGGGGCGGCGTGCATCGCTTATCCCCATATCACGGAGATGATCGGCCAGATTCTAAGGAAGGATTATTACATCCTCCCGAGCAGCGTACATGAAGTTGTCATTGTCCCTTATTCCAGAGAACTCAGTGTGGAAGAAATGAATGAAATGGTGGAGGAGATCAATGTGACCCAGCTTGCAGAAGAGGAAGTTTTAAGCGGCCATGTCTATCTATACAAGAGAAGCAGCGGGAAGCTGGGGATGGCGGGCTAAATACAAAGTTCAGCTATTTAGTTCATCAACTTCCTGTCTCAAATCATCCGAAAACAGGGAC
>JAHZHF010000025.1:2200-20269 GCA_019420405.1 Clostridiales bacterium | reverse complement strand
CTTTCGGACAGTGTAGTGGATACGAAGGTGGAGATTCAGATCAGGACGATTGCAATGGATTTCTGGGCGAGCCTGGAGCATAAGATCTATTACAAATTCGAGGGGAACGCGCCGGAATATATCAGCAGGGATTTAAGAGAGTGCGCCAGGATGGTGTCTGAACTGGACGAGAAGATGTTATCTCTGAATGAGGCGATCCAGCAGTGTATCCTTGAGGACGAAAAAGACAATATGGGCGATGTGCTTGAGCATGTGATCGGGAACAGAAAAGAGCAGAAAGACGTTCACTTTTACGCGAGAGAAGCGTGAGGGCAGGTCTTGAATTCATAGAAAAAAACAGCAGTGCCGACGAATGAGCCGGATGCGGGACGGGAAACTGTCCTGCATCCGGTGTTTCATTTCTGCAGGATGGAATGCATAACGGCAGAAGCTGTTTTAAGCTTCTAAGCCAAATCTCCCAAATTTAAAAGAATTCCTCTTTTTTTTTAATGCATGGGACGCATGGGAGATTGTATTATATGATAGGGGGAGAAGAATCGAATGAATGGTAACAATGAAAGGGCAAAATTTATGGAAAAGAAATCTTCGGTCAGAAAAGCGGTCGTCCTGATGGGGGTACATTTTATTCTTCTGATGATCGTCTTTTTTTCTTATCTGTTTTTCTCCTACCGTATGGCGGCGGAGGACCTTACGAACAGCATGGAAAATCTCATTCAGGTCTATGGCAGAGAACTGGGCAATCAGGTGGAAAACGCGGATATGCTCCTGGAACGGCTGATCCTCGATAATGTAGACTATGACCAGCTTCAGAGCGAAGATGAAGCCACAAGATACTATGCGTCCGTAAGGCTGAAAAACTTTCTGGAAGATCAGACGGCATATGGCGATTATGTTGACGCGGTTATGATTGCGGACAGTATGTACGGGATCTGTCTGGATTATGAGAACAACTTTATTTCATATGAAGATAAAGTGGCTCTGAGGAACTTCATATCTGAAGGCGCTTACCGATGGCAGGCCAGGGCAGAGTGGACGATCGCCACGATTGGCGCGGACAGCTATGTGTATAAGATGTATATCTGGCAGGGGAGGGCTGTCGGCGTCTTTATTTCCGTGGAGCAGTTTATGAAAACGGTCCAGGAAAGCGATCTGAATCAGATGACAATGCTGCTTCTGGATCATGAAGGGCGGATCTGGGGGACTTATGGAGAACATATATCCGGGATGGAGACCGGGAAGACTCCGGAAGATGCAGGCGCTGGCGGCAGGATGGTGCGTGCAGCAGGATATGAGCTGGGAGACGGGCGGATGGAGGTGAGGGCCTATGCCGGGGCGGCTGCTTTATTCGGGCAGATCAGGCTTAATATGGTATTAATCCTGATCGTGATCTCAAGTCTTGTAGTTTACTCTGTTTTGATGCTGAAATTCGTGCGCAGAGAACTGCTCTTCCCGGTCAGCGCCATGCAGAAAACGATGACGTCCATGCGGGATGGGGATTATACGCTCCGCATTCGTGAAGAATTTAAAGGGTCGGAATTCACACTGCTTAAGCAGACTTTTAACAAACTGATGGATGAGATCGTCAATCTGCGGATCCAGAGCTACGAGAAGCAGATTGATCTGCAGGAAACCGAGCTGCGGTGCGTCAGGCTGCAGATCCGGCCGCATTTCTTCCTGAACGCTATGGCGACTATCTCAAGCTTAAGCCAGAGAGCGAAGAACAGGGAGATTCAGGAGTATATTACGGCGCTCTCGAAAAACATCCGTTATATGTTCCGGTCAGGGCTTCATACGGTGGCGCTGGGAGAAGAAATCCGGCATATTGAGAATTATTTTGAAATGCAGGAACTTAACTATCCGAACTGCGTCTTCTACTATATTGATATTCCGGAGGAGCTGGAGGGTTGGCGGATTCCGCAGATGCTGATTCATACGGTGATCGAGAATGAATATAAATACGCGGTAGCCATGGATCAAACGCTGACGATTCTGATCCGGGCGGAGGAGCGTGTGGAGAACGGGGAGCGGATGCTCTGTCTCCAGATCGAGGACGACGGGGGAGGATATCCCGGGGAGGTGCTTAAGAACTTTGCCCGGGAGGCGAAAGAAGACAGCAGAGGGAAAGAAGAGGAAACCTTGCGAAAGAGCGGGGAGAGGATCGGACTTCGCAGCATCCGCAGGATGCTGGAGCTGATGTATGAGAGAAAGGAATTGTTTGAAATCAGTAACATTACGCCTCACGGATGCAGAAATGTATTCTATATTCCGGAGAATCCGGTGCAGGAGGTAAAGGAGACGGAAGAAACGGCCGGGTAGCCGGAGAGAAAAAACAGAAGAACGAAAGGAATGACGGGGAATGCAGGTATTAATTGTGGATGACGACATTGCGACAGTGGATGTGGTACAGAACTCGGTGAACTGGGAGAAGCTGGGAGTGACACGCACTTTTGCGGCTTACAATATCAGCCGGGCGAAAAAGATCCTGACAGAGGAGAACATAGACATTATTATCAGCGATATTGAGATGCCCCGGGGGTCAGGGATTGATCTTCTGGAATGGATGCGGGATAAGCGGATACCGGGAGAATTTTTGCTTCTCACATGTCACGAGAGTTTTGATTATGCGGCAAAAGCATTGAAAAACCAGGCGTCGGAGTATCTTCTAAAGCCCTTTGACGTCAGCATCATGGAAGCTGCGCTGAAGAAGATTATCCTGAAAATACAGGAGACAAGGCGTCTGCGTGCGGTGGGAGAATATGGGAAATGGGCGATGGAGAACCAGCGCCAGTTGAAGCTGGCATTTTGGAACCGGGTGCTGTCAGGTCATCTGGTCGGGAGTGAGGCGGCGGAGTCCATTGAGGAAAAGCGGCTGAACATTGACCCGGATGCGAAATACCGTCTTGTGATCTCGAAGATCGCCTGTCCGGATGAGGACAAGATGAATTCCGGACTGATGCTCTTTGTTATGGAAAATATTCATTCGGAGATTTTGTGCGGAAAACCGGATAATGAATCTGTTATTTCACGCGCGGGACAGGGATATTATTTCCTTACCACGATATACCTGGAGAATGAGGGAAGCAGTGTGGACCGGCAGTGCAGGGAGCTGCGCAGGGATATCCGGGAGATGTTTGATACGGAGATTACAACGTGTATCAGCGTCAGATGCACGCTGACGGAACTCTACGACACCAGCCGCAGAGCGCTGAAGATCCTGGAGGAAAATGTAGGTTACAGAGGGATGCTGTTCCATGAGGAAGAAGTGGGACAGGGCCAGAAGATCACATCCAGCATTTTTGAACTCGATCAGATGGAGAAGCTTCTGAATGAGGGACAGAAGGTAAAGTTCCTGAGTTATTTAAAGAACTGTCTCACGCCCGGCGACTGTGGGAGGCGTCTGCAGGCAGGAGCACTGAAAAGAGGGAGGGAAGAGATTCTTCAGGCAGTATATACATATCTCGGGAAGAAGGGAATCCAGGCGTCCGGACTCTTCCTGAATGAGGATCTGCGGGGGCTGGAGCAGAAGGCGGCCCAGTCGGCGGCGGATCTGATCCGCTGGGCAAGCTTCCTTTTAGACTGTGTGCATGACTATGAGGCGGAAACAAAGAAGCAGTATACGTTAAGTGATCAGGTCAATCAGTACATTATGGAGCATTACAGAGAAGATATCGGGCGCAGCGAGGTGGCACAGCAGTTCCATCTTTCGCCGGAATATCTTTCCAAGGTATATAAGCAGGAAACAGGGAAAAGACTGAAAGATTTTATTATGGAATGCAGGATCGAGGAGGCGAAAAGGCGGATGGATCAGGGCGAGCGGGTCAGTGAAGCGGCGGAAGCGGCAGGATTTGACAACTTTACATATTTTTCAACTGTCTTTAAGAAGTATACCGGAATATCGCCCAACCAGTACCGGCGGAAACAGGAGGGGTGAAGATTCTCTTTTTTTTGAAAATATCCGTCTTTTTTTTAAAAGAAAACGAGAGTGCGTTTTGATAGATTGATATTATCAGAAAAAAGTTAGAGGAGGTAAAAGATTATGAAGAAAAAAAGGATTCTGGCGCTTCTGATGGCCGCGGCGATGACAGTAAGCCTCGCTGCCTGCGGAGGAGGAGAATCAAAGTCTGAAGGCTCAGAGGGAGAAGGCGGATATGACCAGGTGACATATGCGTACGCGACTTTCAACAATATTCCGGCGGAAGAAGACCTGGATACAGTTGAGGAAGCGATCAACGAGATCACAAGAGAGAAGATCAACGTAGAGGTAACGCTTCAGCCGTACAGCATTGCGGATTATCCCAGCAAGATTCCGCTTGCGCTCCAGGGAGGAGAGAAAGTTGACATCTATCAGTCGCTCGGAGATTTCAACAACTATGTGTCCACAGATATGGCTTATGATATTACAGAGCTGCTTAACGAGTGCGGACAGGGGATCGTTGATACAGTAGGTGAGGAGTGGCTGAACGCATGCTCCAAGGACGGTGCCATCTATGGCGTTCCGACCATGAAACCGGTTGCCCTGACTCCGATGGTGATTTACCGCCAGGATATTGTGGATGAACTTGGAATTGACATGTCCACAGTTTCTTCTATGGAAGATGTGACTCCGATTCTGGAACAGGTGAAAGAAGCATATCCGGATATGATCCCGGTAGCGCCGGTGCAGACAGGAGAGATCGGTGTTTCTGTAAATTATGGAGAAGTTGATTTCCTGACAGACGACAGGTATTCACCGGTAGGAGTTCTGGTTGGAGACAATCTGGAAGTGACAGACCTGTATTCTACGGACATGTTCCGGGAGAAATGCGAGCTGGTGAGAAGCTGGTATGAAAAAGGACTGGTTATGCAGGATGCAGCGACAACTACTACTGCGGCAGCAGAGGCGATGAGCTCAGGCAACTACTTCTGCTACATCGCGGCGTACAGCTATCCGGAGGCGGATACTGCAGCTTCTCTTCAGGCACAGTGCGGTACGAATCCGATCGGTGCGAAGATCATCGGAGACGCATACCTTTCTACAGCGGATCTGAATGCGGTAAGCTGGCTGATTGCTTCTACGACAGATGTGCCGGAAGCGGCGATGAAATTCCTTGAGCTTACATATACAGACGCAGATGTGATTAACCTTCTGATCTATGGAATTGAGGGACGTGATTACGTGATGAACGAGGACGGAACCGTTTCATACCCGGAGGGAGAGGATGCTTCTACCGTGCCGTATACAGCGCAGTTAAGCTGCGGAACATTAGGAAACTTCTTCCTGATGTACCCGACGGCAGGAACAAATCCGGACTCTCTTGACTGGGAACTGGAGCAGAACAAGACAGCAAAGACTTCCCCGGCCATGGGATTCACCTTTGATTCCGACAGTGTTAAGACACAGTACACGGCAGTGAAGAACGTCGTTTCCCAGTATCTGCCGGGTCTGATCTGCGGCAGCCTGGATCCGGATACGGAGATCGACAATTTCGTTCAGGCATTAAATGATGCGGGCTATCAGGATATCCTTGACGCAAAACAGGAGCAGCTTGATACCTGGGCAGAAGGACAGGAGTAAATAAAAGAAAAAATGTGGATTTTGTGAGGCGGACTGATAAAGTCCGCTTCATCAGAAGAGAGAATCATATGAGGAGGCAGTATGAAAAAAGCGGCTATGGTCAAAAAGAAAACAAGATTTAAAAGCCTGCCCCTGTTACTGATCGCGCTGCCGGGGATCGTTTATCTGATTATTAATAACTATATGCCAATGTTCGGTATATTCCTGGCTTTTAAGGACTACAGCCTGATGAAGGGCATCTTCGGCAGCGAATGGTGCGGATTTGAGAATTTTGAGTTCCTGTTTAAGACAAAAGACGCCTGGATCATGACGAGAAATACACTTCTGTACAATCTGGCGTTTATTATTATCGGAACAGTTGTAGCGATCGCGATCGCGATCATGATGTGTGAACTAGGAAAGAAGAAACGTGTGAAATTCTTCCAGGCAGCGCTGCTGCTGCCAAACCTTCTCTCCTGGGTTGTTATCGGCTTCGTGGCATACGCGTTTTTAAATGCGGACACAGGATTTATCAACAAGACGATCCTGGCGGGCATGGGAGTCGATCCGGTTTCCTGGTATTCCTATACGGGGGCATGGCCGGTGATCCTTGTGATTGTGAACCTGTGGAAAAACATGGGATATCAGTCCATCGTCTATATGGCAAGCATCTCCGGAATCGACAAGTCGATCTACGAGGCGGCGGCCATCGACGGGGCAACAAAGATGAAGCAGATCTTTTATGTCACCCTGCCGATGCTGAAACCTACCGTGATCACGCTGACCCTGATGTCCATCGGAAGAATCTTCTATTCAGACTTTGGATTGTTCTATCAGGTGCCGCAGAATGCAGGAGCGCTTTTCAGCGTAACGCAGACCATCGATACCTACGTGTACCGCGGCCTGATGGAATTAAACGATGTAGGTATGTCCGCTGCGGCAGGCCTGTATCAGTCACTGGTTGGATTTATCCTTGTACTGATCGCGAATGGAATTGTACGTAAGATAGATTCAGACAACGCGTTATTCTAGGAGGAGAAGGAAATGACAGAAAGCAAAAGTTTTAACCGGGTGTCAACAGTCATCCTCACGCTGCTGGTCATACTGGCGATGCTGCCGATCATCCTGATCGTAATTGCGTCCTTCTCCGCGGAGGACGCGCTGATCCGGGACGGCTACACTTACTTCCCGGCAGAGTGGAGTCTGGACTCCTATTATTACATGGTGAAGCAGGGGGTTATGATCCTCAGAGCCTACGGTGTTTCTTTCTTTGTAACATTTTTCGGAACCGGGCTCAGCGTACTTCTGACTACCATGCTGGCTTATCCGATGGCAAGGAAATCTTTCCGGGGAAGAAACGTGCTGGCGTTCTTTGTGTTCTTCACCATGCTGTTTAACGGAGGTATCGTACCTTCCTATATCATGTGGACACAGATCTTCGGTATCAAGGATACGATCTGGGCACTGATCATCCCGAATTATCTGGTGACGGCCTTCAACGTAATCCTGGTAAAGAACTATTATCAGAACAGTGTGCCGGATTCTCTGATCGAGGCAGCTCAGCTGGACGGAGCTTCCGAGCTCAAGATTTTCTTCCGGGTGATGCTTCCCCTGTCCAAGCCTACTGTAGCGACGATCGGACTCTTCACCGGAATTACTTACTGGAACGACTGGACCAACGGTTTGTACTATATCAATAATGAAAAACTCTACAGTATTCAGCAGCTTCTGATGAAGATCATGGATAATATCCAGGCGCTGCGATCAAACTCAACAGCATCCCTTCTGGGAACCGGAGCAGTAGATCTGCCAGGCACATCCATCCGAATGGCTATGGCTGTGATCGGAATCCTTCCGATTCTGTTCATCTATCCGTTTGTGCAGAAGTACCTGATTAAAGGAGTTGTAGTCGGAGCGGTCAAAGGCTGAAAGGAGATTAAGATGAAGATAAGTGATGTGATCGGAAAGATTCTGGATTATCATCCGAAGTTCCCGGACGATTATGCCGGATGCGACGGATATAAGTCGGGAAATCCGGATGCAGAGTGCACTGGGGTTGTGTGCGCGCTTGTACCGACGGTAGAAGTCATTAAAAAGACGGCGGAGCTGGGATGCAACCTTCTGTATGTACATGAACCTTCGTTCTATTGCTCGCCGGATTATCCGGACTGGCGTGCCGGGTTTGAAAACCGTGTGTATGAGGAGAAAAAGGCGCTTCTTGATGAGGCGGGGATCGCCATATGGCGGGATCATGATCACGCGCATGCGCATAACCCGGACAGCATCTTTACAGGTGTGATCAAGTACCTGGGCTGGGAGAAATACCAGGCAGGAGAGACAGTTATACCGAATACCTTTGCGTCGAGATTCTTCGAGTTCGAGGATATGACTGTGGAGAAGATGAATGAGATGCTTAAAGACAGGCTTTCGCTGAACGGCATCCGCTATATCGGAAGGCCGGAGGACAAAATCAGAAAAGTCGCGCTTGTGGGTCATCTCTTCCCGATGTCCGGCAGCGAGCCGGTGACAGTGAACGGCTATTGTCCGGAGTACTCTACCGATATTATAAAAGATATGGAAGAAAAGGGCGTGGACGCTATCATCCCGGGTGAGGTGATCGACTGGACAGTGATGTCCTATATCCGGGATGCGGTACAACTGGGCAAAGTGAAGGCGGCTTTTAATGTGGGCCACTTCAACCTGGAGGAACTGGGGATGAAATATGCGGCGGACTGGATTCCGGAACTGATCGGAAATGAGATCCCGGTGCATTATGTCCCGACAGGAGATATTTACCATTTCGCATAATAAGAAAGACGGGCGGCGATTCGCCGCCCGTTCAGCATATGGGAGAAAGAAAAGATGGGGAAAACTGTGAAAAAAAAGGAAATTAGAGTTTCAAAAAACGACAGGATCTTCCGGGAGCGTATGGAGCGCCGTCAGGATGAGCTGCGCTGGCTCTATATGGAACTTTATGATAACCCGGATATGTTTGCCGAACTGTGCGGGCAGATGAAGAGATATTACGATCTGCGCGGCGCGAAGCTGAAACGGCTGGACGAGGACCGGGAGAAGAAAGGCGCGTGGTACCGGGAAAGAGATATGCTGGGCATGATGATGTACATTGACAACTTTGCGGGAAATATCCGGGGTGTGGAAGAGAAGCTTGACTACCTGGAGCAATGTAATATAAATTATGTACATCTGATGCCGTTTCTGGACTCTCCCAGGGGCAGATCCGACGGGGGATACGCGGTGGCGGATTTCAGGAAAGTGAAACCTGAACTGGGGACGATGGAGGATCTGGCCCATCTGGCGGAGAAATGTCATGAGAGGGGAATCAGCCTCTGCATGGATTTTGTCATGAACCATACTTCCGAGGAGCATGAGTGGGCGGTGCGGGCCCGTTGTGGAGACGGGGAGTATATGAGCAGATATTTTTTCTACGCAGATCCGTCGATCCCGGAAGCCTATGAGAGAACGGTTCCCCAGGTGTTTCCGACCACTGCGCCGGGAAACTTTACTTATCTTCCGGAGATCGGGCATTATGTAATGACTACATTCTATCCCTATCAATGGGATTTGAATTACCGCAATCCCCGTGTGTTCAACGAAATGATGTACAATTTCCTCTACCTGGCGAATCAGGGGATGGATATCATCCGCATTGACGCGGTACCTTATATCTGGAAGGAACTGGGGACAAACTGCAGGAACTTAAAGCAGGTACATACCATTGTCCGCATGATGCGCATGATCGGGGAAATCGTGTGCCCTGGCATTGTTCTTCTGGGGGAAGTGGTGATGGAGCCGGACAAGGTGGCTCCGTATTTCGGAACGGTAGAGAAGCCGGAGTGCCATATGCTCTACAATGTGACGACGATGGCAACCACATGGAATACTGTGGCCACAAGGGATGCTCGTCTGCTGAGAAAACAGATGGACATCGTATGTGCCCTTCCGAAGGAATATACCTTCCTTAATTATCTGAGATGCCACGATGACATCGGCTGGGGACTTGACTATGATACGCTTAAGACATGGGGGATGAACGAGGTCCCTCATAAGAAATACTTGAATGACTACTTCCAGGGAAAGACAGAGGGGAGTGTGAGCCGCGGAGAGCTCTACAACGAAGATCCGGTGACCGGAGACGCCAGATTCTGCGCGACTACAGCGTCTATGTGCGGGATTGAAAGCGCAGGTTTCGAGCAGGATGCTCAGAAGATGAAGCAGGCTGTCGGGAAAGATATCATGCTCCACGCGTATATGTTTACCCAGTCCGGAATTCCCATGATCTACAGCGGGGATGAGGTGGGGCAGGTCAACGACTACTCCTATAAGGAAGACCCGGAGAAGGCGCCGGACTCCCGTTATATCCACAGGGGGAAATTCAACTGGGCGCTGGCAGAGCAGATCAGCGAGAAAGGATCCGTGCAGGACCGTCTCTTCCATGCCCTGAACCGGCTGGAGGAGATTCGCAGGAGCGAGTCCGTATTTAATACTGATGCGGAAGTGTATACGAAGGACTACAGCGACCGGTCCATTCTCTGGATTGTGAGGAAGGCAGGGGGAGAAGAGCTGCACGCAGTGTTCAATTTCAGCGATTGTGATAAGGAAGTCTGGATGCCGGAAGTGACAGAGTACGAGAACCTGATCACAGGAGAGAAAACTGTGATTGAGAAGACCGGGATCCCGGCGTGGGGATTTCTGTGGGTGAAGAAATAAGACAGGATGCAGAAAGGAGATAAGAAATCATGTCAATCTTACAGGTCAATAAATATTCTTTGGCGCTCAGCCGTTTCATCACATTTCATGTGATTCTGCCGGACGATGCGCCGCCGGCCATGCTGGAGGGAAACAGGAACTATGAGAGGAATCCGAAGACGCTTTATCTGCTGCACGGCTTTTCCGGAAATACGACGGACTGGCTCTATGGAAGTTCCATTCAGGAGCTTTCTCTTAAGTACAATCTGGCGGTTGTCCTGCCATCAGGAGAGAACAGCTTCTATTTAAACGGCAGAGGGGTAGGCCGGGCATATGAGACATTTACCGGCGTGGAGCTTCCGGAGTACTGCGCGAAGACATTTGGGCTTTCCGATAAGCCGGAGGACAACTTTATCGGCGGTCTTTCCATGGGGGGATTCGGGGCGATCCATACAGCTCTGAAATATCCGGAGCGGTTCGGGAAGATGTTCGGTCTTTCCTCCGCCATGCTCCAGAATGATATTGCGGGTATGAAGCCGGGAGAGAAGAACGATATCGCGGATTACGATTATTACTATCAGGTGTTCGGAGATCTTGATCACCTTGATACGAGTGAGAATAATCCGGAATACCTGATCCGGATGAAAAAAGAAAAGGGTGAGGAGATCCAGCCGATTTTTATGGCCTGCGGAACGGAAGACTTTATTGTAGAACATAACAGGAGCTTTCGAGACTTCCTGAAAAGCCAGGGGATAGAGCCGGTTTATTATGAAAGTCCGGGGATCCATGACTGGGCATTCTGGAATCAGTACCTGGAACCGGCGATCCGCTGGGGTCTTGGACTGGGAGAAGGGAAAGAGCAGGCTGTTCCCGGCGTGATCCTCCCGGAGTAAAGGGGAACAGACTGGCATGAAAACCGGAACAGGAAAGGAGTCGCAGCATATGAAGAGTTATAATCTGAATGAACAGCCTCTGGCATTTGACAGGGTGCTTCCCTGGGAGGGACAGGTCCCGGCCTTTGTCAGGGAGGGCGAAAGATGTTATCTCCAGATCGCCGCGCCGGAAGCAGAGAGCGTGTCTTTTCTTATTGAGGAGGCGGAGCATCCGTGCAGGAAAGATGAGAGGGGGATCTGGCGGACGGAATATAAAGTGCGCAAAGGCATCCATCTGGTGCAGCTGCTGATCGACAGCACTCCCGTGATTACGCCTCTGCTGCCGATTACATACGGGTACAGCCGTCCGTATAATTATGTGGCTATGGAGATGGAAGAGGAGGACTTCTACAGGATCAAAGATGTTCCCCACGGAAGCGTGCGCAGGGAGTACTTCTGCTCAGCAGTGACCGGAGAGTGGGAGAGCTGTATGGTATATACACCATACTGCTATGAAAAAGAGACGGAGAAAACGTTCCCGGTGCTTTATCTGCAGCACGGACACGGGGAGAATGAGGCCGGCTGGACCGCTTCCGGCAAGGTAAACTTCATTCTGGACAATCTGATCGCCGAAGGGAAGGCGGCTCCGATGGCGGTTGTCATGAGCAACGGCATGGTGCAGACCGTGAATGAGGATGGAAAACGGATCGTGGATTTCCGGCTGTTTGAGAAACAGCTCCTGACAGATATTATTCCGTATGTGGAGAAGAAGTTCAGAATCGGCGGAAAGAAGGAGCTGCGGGCTATGGCGGGCCTGTCCATGGGCTCCCTGCAGACGAGCATCACGGGATTTAAACATCCGGAGATTTTCAGTTCGCTGGGGGTATTCAGCGGTTTTGTGACCGACATCATCCAGGGGAGCGCGCTGGATCAGGTGAAGCGCGGAAAGAGTAAAAATGAACATATGAAGATCCTCGACAATGCAGAGCAATTCTCAGAGAGCTTTGAAATATTCTTCCGCGCCATGGGCGACGAGGATCCGTTTTGGGAAAATTTTGTCCGTGACGATCAGATTCTGAAGGAGAAGGGAATCCGTCAGATACGGAAGGTGTATCCGGGAACGCATGACTGGAATGTGTGGAGGATGTGCATCCGTGATTTCGCTCAGATGATTTTTTGCGATAGAGACAGATGAGGGCGAGGGAGGTAGATTAAAATGGCATTTATACAATTGGAATACAAATCAAACGCGCTGCTTCGGGGAACATCTGTAAAGGTGATTCTCCCTACAGATGGTATGGCGGGCAGCTGCGAGCCTCCCTGGAGGACCGTATATTTCCTGCCGGGGTACAGCGCGACAGCCACGGAGCTGATCACATACTTAAGCATGCGGAACCAGGCGGAATTAAAAGGTCTTGCGATTGTACTGCCGGATGGGGAAAATTTGTTTTATCAGGATATGCCCGGGAGGATGACCTATTACAGTACTTATGTAGGCGAGGAGCTGGTGGAGGTTACGCGCAGGCTGTTTCCGCTTTCGGACAAACGGGAGGATACTTATATTGCGGGAATATCCATGGGAGGATATGGAGCGCTGTATAACGGAATGAAGTACAGAAAAACCTTTTCGAAGGTAGCTGCATTTTCTCCGGCGGCGGATCCTTGTATGCTTCTGGCTGAATCAAATGCTCCGGGATTCTCAGAGGAACAGTTTAACGGAATCTTCGGAAGCAGGGAAGCGTTCTACGGAAGCGAAAAGGATATGAATACCGCATGGACGGATCATGAAAAGGATGACAGGCCGCAGCTTTTCCTGTGCTGCGGGAGAGAGGACCGGGCGGTCTGGAAGGCTGTGGAGCGGTTCGAGAACGCGCTCAGAGAAGCCGGAATTCCTCATGAATACAGGGAAGGACACGGCGATCACGAGCTGTACTACTGGGAACAGATGATGGATCCGGCGTTTTCTTTCCTGGCAGGGATCGGGGAAGGTACACGAGACCGGCTGGTGATCCCGGAGTGAAAGGAGCGGATGACGGAATATGAATTACCGTACTGAAAAACTGGATGATCATACATGGCTGATTGAGGAGTACAATGATCATAACAGTGTTTATATGTATCTGCTGGAAGGAGAGGAAAGAGCTGTTCTTATTGACACGGGAATCGGACGGATTCCCCTTCGTACCATCTGCAGCGGACTGACTGATCTTCCGGTGTCGGTTCTTTTAACCCACGGTCATGCGGATCATATCGGCGGAACGGGAGTCTTTGACGATGTGCGGATTGCACGGGAGGATGAAGAACTCTACCGGATGCACAGCGCTGACGAAATCCGCAGAATTTTTGCGGACGGTGAGCCGTATCCGGTGAAGGAAGCGGAAAGACTTACGTTTTTTAAAGACGGCGAGCGCTTTGACCTGGGCGGGCGGACCGTGGAGGTAATCGCCTCGCCGGGACACTCTGTCGGCTCTGTATGTTTTCTGGACCGGGAGCGGCGTCAGATGTTTACGGGAGATACGTGCTGCAGGGCTCATGTGCTCCTCCAGATGGAGTATGCAGCTCCGATGGATGTTTTCCACAGCTCTGTCCGCAGGCTTCTGGACCTGGGCGGACTGTATGATATAACCTGGCCGGGACATCACGCAAAACCGGTTGGAAAAGATGTGCTGGAGGAATTTCTTGCCGCCTCGGACGGTCTTGTTAAGGGGACGATGGAGGGCAGAACGGTAAAACTGCCGATGGGGATATGCCGGCTGCTTGAATACGGGGAGATCGGAATTGAATATTGAAAGTTTTTCTTAAGATTCTTGTTTCGGAGGCGAAAGCTATTGATGCTTTTGCCTCTTTTCGCTATACTGTATTTCAGATACCGGACAGCATGATGATCGTTCTGTGTGCTGCAGGAAAAGACAGGGGGAAGGCTTTTTGAGGAGCCGTGAAAAATCATGACGAAAAAGGCGAAGAGAAAGGGCATTGAAATCGGAGCGGGGCTTTTTCTGTATCTTATTGCGCTGGCTGCGGAGATATATGGAGATTTTCCGGCAAAGGCGGAGACAGTGCTGTTTATATTGTCGTATACCGCTGCTGCCGCGACTACATACTGGGAGCAGATCAGGAAGATTACGAAGCGGCAGTTTTGGGATGAGAACCTGCTGATGATGATAGCGACAGTGGGAGCGTTCCTGGTGAACCGTCACAGGGAAGCCGTGGCCGCAATGCTGTTTTACCAGGTGGGCAAGTTCGTGGAAGAGATCTCGCTGAGCAGGACGAAGAAATCGATCGCTGAGTTCATAGATATCCGTCCGGAATATGCGAATCTGAAAGTTGGAAATTCTGAGAAGATCGTACCGCCGCAGGAGCTTCTTCGCGGTCAGATCATTGTATTGCGGCCCGGTGAGAAAATTCCGGTGGACGCGGTTGTTACGTCAGGAAGCGGCACTGTTGATATGAAGGCGCTGACCGGGGAGTCAGAGCCGAAAGCTGTCCGTACCGGGGACCGGCTCTATAGCGGCAGCATCAACTTAAACGGTGTTCTGGAAGCGCGTGTCAGAAAGGTTTATAATGACTCTACAGCGGCCAGAGTGGTGCGGCTGGTAGAGAATGCAAATGAAAAGAAATCAGAGAGCGTGCACTTTGCAGACCGGTTTACAAAGTTCTATACGCCGCTGGTGATATTGATTGCACTGCTCACGGTTCTCCTGCCGCCTATGATTTTTGCGGAAGCCAGGAATGAATGGATTTACCGGGGACTGATCATTCTCGTGGCTGCATGCCCCTGCGGGCTGATGGTGTCTATCCCCATGGCTTTTTTGGGAGGAATCGGAGCCGCATCAAAGCAGGGAGTGCTGATCAAAGGCAGCGCATTTCTGGAAGAGCTGACGCAGGCGGATACATTTGTATTCGATAAGACCGGAACGCTGACGGAAGGTGTTTTTCACGTTGTAGATATTGTCCCCAATAAGATGGAGAAGGAAGAGCTCCTTGAGCTGGCTGCCCTGGCGGAGTCTTATTCCCGGCATCCGGTGGCGCTGTCCCTTATGGAAGCATATGGACAGAAGGCGGACCGGGAGCGGGTGAAGGATATCGAGGAACAGCCGGGATACGGCGTGCATGCCGTGGTAGATGGAAAGGAAGTCTTCGCGGGAAATATGAGACTGATGAACCGGGAGGGGATTTTCTACCAGCGTCCGGCAGGCGCGGGCACTGCGGTTCATGTGTCGGTGGACGGGAAATATGCCGGCCATATCCTGATCGCTGACGTGATAAGACAGGACGCCGGAAAGCTGATGCGCTGGCTGCATAAGAGAAATATGTCCACAATCATGCTTACCGGGGACAATGAGAGCGTGGCGGAAGAGGTAGCATCAAAGCTCAAGATCGAGAGCGTGTACGCGGAGCTGATGCCCGAGGAAAAAGTGGAGCTTCTCTCGGAATTCAGAGAGAATCAGATGGAAGGGGAAAAACTGGTATTCGTCGGCGACGGGATCAATGACGCTCCGGTGCTGGCCGGAGCGGATATCGGAATCGCCATGGGCGGTCTCGGTGCGGACGCTGCACTGGAAGCCGCTGACATCATCCTGATGGAAGATGAACCTTCGAAGATCATTAATGCGGTGCGGATTTCAAAAGCTACGATCCGTTCTGTAAAGCAGAATATAATATTTGCCATCGGTATGAAAGTGATCCTTATAGGACTGGCATTTTTCGGGTATGTGACCATGCAGAATGCGATTTTTGCCGATATGGCGGTAATGTTGATTAATATATTGAATTCCTTCTGGATGATGCATTATCCGGGCCATGCGGGCCTGTAAGCAGAAAACGGGAGTATAGATAAGAGAGGATGTATGAATATGAAGATGAGAAAAAATCTGATGGGAGTGGTTCTGGCAGGCGCTCTGGCGGCAGCGGCCTTGAGCGGATGTTCGAATCCGCAGAAAGCCGGGACGGAAGCACTGGAAGCAGGCGACTATGAGGAGGCAAAGACACAGTTTCAGAGTCTGGCCGGGAGTGACGACAAGGATCGTGCCGCGGCCGGATACCGCGGACTTGGGATGACTTACTATGAGATGGAAGACTATACATCGGCTCTGGAGTCGTTTCAGCAGGCCGTGGATAACGGAGCGGAACAGACAACACAGCTTTATAATCTGATGGGAATCTGCGCCATGCAGAATGGCGATTATGCTTCCGCTCTGGAATATATCCAGTCAGGACTTGCCCTGGCAGATTCCACGGGGGATGGTGCCGGAGAAAGTACGGATGCGGAACTGATCCGCCAGATGCGTTATAATGAGATTATCTGTTATGAACAGCAGGCCGACTGGGAGAGCGCGAAGCAGAAGGCATCCGAATATCTGGCGGACTATCCGGATGATGAAGAGATGCAGAAGGAAGCGGAATTTCTGGAGACGCGTTAAACGGAGCGCCCCGGAAATATGGATAAAGAGAGATGAAAGACAGGAAATATTATCAGGTGACAGAATTCTGTCACCGTTTTGTGGCAGACTATATAGAGGAAGGGGACTGCTGTATAGACGCGACCTGTGGAAACGGATACGACACGGAATTCCTGTGCCGTATGGCCGGGGCGTCGGGAAAAGTGTATGCCTTCGATATTCAGGAGCAGGCGGTCAGTAAGACTGCGGAGCGCCTTTTGGCGGCAGGATATGCAGACCGGGCGGAGCTGTACTGTACAGGGCATGAGCATATGGACGAATATGTTCGGGAGAGCGTGTCGGCCATTATGTTTAATTTCGGATACCTCCCGGGAGGCAGCCATGAGCTGGCTACCCGGCCTGAGACAAGCCTCCGGGCAGTGCGCCGGGGGCTTGAGCTCTTAAAGGAGGGCGGTGTGATAAGTCTGTGTATCTACAGCGGGGGCGATACGGGATATGAGGAGCGGGACGCGCTTCTTGCCTGGGCAGAAGCGCTCGACCCGTCAGAGTGGCTGGTGATTGCCTGCAGCTACTATAACAGGAAGAAGGACCCGCCGCAGCCGGTGTTTGTGATCAGACTGCCGCAGAGAGACCGCCGTAGAAAGACAGCCGCAGAAAGAAGACGGACCAGCCGGCGGATATAAGGGAGAATTAAGCGATGTATGATATGGACCAGATAAAAGAGAAAGTGATCCTCGTGGGAGTGGATACGGGAAGTGAGGACTCGGTGGAGAGTTCTCTGGACGAACTGGCAGAACTGGCCCGCACAGCAGGGGCTGAGGTGGCGGGAAGGCTGATCCAGGCGAGAGATACCATTCATCCGGGGACTTATGTGGGGCGGGGAAAGCTGCTTGAATTAAAAGATCTTCTGTGGGAGACAGACGCCACGGGCATTATCTGTGACGACGAGCTGAGCAGCACCCAGCTTGGAAACCTGGAGTCGGAACTCTCCTGTAAGGTGATTGACCGGACGCTTTTGATCCTGGATATCTTCGCGGCCCGGGCGCTGACCGGAGAGGGGCGGATTCAGGTGGAGCTGGCTCAGTTAAGATACCGGGCTTCCCGCTTAAGCGGCCTTGGCAGATCCCTGTCGCGTCTGGGCGGCGGGATCGGGACGAGAGGACCGGGCGAGAAGAAGCTGGAGATGGACAGAAGGCTGATAAGGGAGCGGATCAGCCGCCTGAAACGGGATTTAAAAGATGTGGAGAAGCACAGGGAACTGATCCGGACACAGAGAAAGCAGTCCGGCCTGAAAGTGGCTGCGCTGGTCGGATATACCTCGGCGGGGAAGAGCAGTATTGAGAATGCACTCACAGACGCGGGAATCCTGGAGGATGCCATGCTCTTTTCCACCCTGGATACGACGACGCGTTCGCTGATGCTGGACCGCACGCAGGAGATCCTGCTCACCGATACGGTCGGTTTTATCCGCAAGCTGCCTCATCATCTTGTGGAAGCGTTTAAGAGCACGGTGGAAGAGGCGAAGGATGCAGATATTATCATTCATGTGGGGGGCGCT
>JAHZHF010000025.1:0-2190 GCA_019420405.1 Clostridiales bacterium | reverse complement strand
TTCAAATCCGCGGATGGACGAGCAGATGCACGTGGTCTACGATACGCTGCGTCAGCTCGGAGCAGAGGGAAAACCTGTGATTACGCTTTTTAACAAACAGGACCGGCTGGAGCATGAAGTGAGAGTCAGAGATTTCCAGGCGGATTACACCATCCCGTGTTCTGCGAAGACAGGACGGGGGCTGGAGGAATTAAAGCAGGCGCTGCTGGAGATCATTCGGAGAGACCAGATCTATATTGAGCGTCTGTATGACTTTTCAGATGCGGGAAAGATCCAGATCATCCGGAGCAGGGGGCAGCTCATTTCAGAAGAGTATGTTCCCGAGGGGATCGCCGTGAAGGCCTACGTGCCGATGGATATTTACCCTCTCTGCACCGGGAGGATACCCGGTTCTGAGCAGTGAAGGAGAAAGAAGGATGAACTATGATTACAATTGATAAAGAGAATTGTATCGGGTGCGGACTCTGTGTGGAAGACTGCCCGGCAGATAAGTTGAAACTTGAAGATCAGAAGGCGGTGTACACTCCGCAGTGTATCCAGTGCGGCCACTGCGTGGCGGTCTGCCCCAGGGGCGCCGTGTCAATTCCGGAGTATGATATGGACGGGGTAGAAGAGTATGACAGGGAGCGGTTTGCCCTTGATCCGGACCGTTTCCTCCATGCCGTCAAGTTCCGCAGAAGTATCAGAAATTACAGAGACTGCCCGGTGGAGCGGGAGAAGCTTACGAGAATACTGGAGGCCGGCAGATATACCCCGACGGCGAAGAACCGTCAGGCGTGCAGGTTCATTGTGCTGCAGGAAGAACTGGAAACATTTAAAGATCTTCTGTGGGAGGAGATCCCGGGGATTGCGGAAACGATGAAAGCAGATCTGCCGCACTATGCCATGATGTTTAAGTTCATGTACAGAAACCGGAGGAAAGACCCGGCGGATGACGCCCTGTTTTTCAACGCTCCGGTCTGTCTGCTCATCGGATCAGAAGACCCGCTGGACGGCGGGCTTGCCGCTGCAAATATAGAAAATATGGCGGTGGCGGAGGGCGCCGGAGTCCTGTACAGCGGATATCTGAAACGGATCATCAGCGCGTCCCCTGCGCTGAAAGAGTGGCTCGGACTCGGGGAGATCCCTCTGACCTGCTGCATGCTCCTCGGCTATCCGGCCGTGACATACAGAAGGACGGCGCCGAGGAAGCAGGCGGATATCCGCTGGAGATAGGGGACATTCTACAGGAAACGTTCTACAGGAATCCGCCGTCGATTCCGATGACCTGTCCGGTGAGATAAGAGGGACTTTGGGCAAGAGAGAGCACGAGATCCGCGATCTCCTGCGTGGTGCCGAAGCGCCCCGCGGGAATCTCTTCTTCCAGGGCGTGGCGTTCCTCTGTACTTAACCGTGCGTTCATGTCCGTGTCAATGGCGCCGCAGGCCACGGCGTTTACCTGGATATTGCTGGGGGCCAGTTCTTTGGCCAGCGCTTTCGTGAGTCCGTGAACTCCGGCTTTGGCCGCGGAGTAGGCTGCCTCACAGGATGCGCCGGAGGTTCCCCACATGGAAGAAATGTTGATGATCTTCCCCTGTTTTTGGGAGACCATATGTGGGGTAGCGGCGCGGCAGCAGTAGAAGACAGAAGAGAGATCTGTCCCTATGATATGATCCCAGTCTTCGTCGGACATATCTGTTAAAAGGCCGAAATATGCGGCTCCCGCGTTGTTTATAAGGACGTCGGGTTCCGCCTGCTGCGCGGCGATGGCCCGGAACATCTCCCTCACAGCGTCAGGGTTGCTTACATCGGCGGGCAGCTTAGTACATGTGCCGCCGAGAGAGAGTATTTCCTGCTCTGTCTCTTCAAGCAGCCCGAGGGAAGTGCGGCAGTTTAGGAGAACGTGGTATCCGGCCCGGGCGAAAGTGAGAGCACAGGCACGGCCGATCCCGCGGGAAGATCCGGTTACGAGGACAGTTTTTTTCATCATTATCTTTTAAGCCCCTTTCATTTCTGGGTTTGGTGTAAGAAGATGATAGCGTAAAATTCGGTTGATTTCAAGGTGCTGAGCAGCTATAAAGTTCAATAACTTCCGGATGAAAAATGTCCGAAAACAGAGCTGATTTCTAAAACGTATTCTGCGGGATGGAGGACGTCTCAGGGCTTCGCTCGTGCGCTCAAGGAGGGCGTAATGTTTAACAGGTGGGAATC
>JAHZHF010000249.1 GCA_019420405.1 Clostridiales bacterium | reverse complement strand
GCCATCCTCCATCCCCGCAGAATTTTTCTCGAAATGGGGCTGTTTTCTGAGCTTTACAAGACAGAAGTTAATGAATATATAGCTTCCAGAAGTAAGGCGCGGCTGGAAGGTTTTCATATCCGAAAGCCCACAAGCCGCGCCATTACTGCGTTTTCAGCCTGTTTAGGCAGTAACATTTCCCGTTTGTACAGCCCAGGAAGCGGAGCGGACAGTTTGAGTATACTTTCTGGGGAAAGGGGACAGCCGGGAGATGTGACTTTGGAAGAACCCGGAAAATCGAACGGCTGCCCCCTTTTCACAGAATACGTTTTGTCAAGACTTTGCTCCGCTTCCGGAGATTTCTGAAGAAAAATGTTAGTGATCTAAATAGCTGAATAAAATCTGAGGAAGGAATTGATATGGACAAGAAATGTAAATTGATTCATCACTATTTCCCCCGCCTGTCTGACAGACTGTTTTTCCTGTGCGGAATTGTGATGCTCTTAAGTGAAATATGGAAGCAGCTTACTCTGACTTTTACTCTTGGACACGGGAGCTACAACTGGTGGTATCTCCCCTTTCAGCTCTGCAGCATCCCCATGTATCTGCTCCTTTTATATCCATGGTGCCGCCGCAGGAGTATCAGGAATGCGATACTCACATTTCTTATGTGCTACGGGCTGCTGGGTGGTGTTGCCGCTTTTGCGGATCAGAGCGGACTTAAACTTCCGCTTCCGGCACTCACCGTCCACTCCTACGCCTGGCATATCCTTCTCATACTGACCGGAATCAGCGCCGGCGCCGTATACTGCCGGAACCTGGAATCCGGGCGTGCGCTTTTCTCCGCATCCCTCTCGCGCAGCTTTCCTCTCCGGCCGTTTTTTCACGCCACAGCACTCTATCTTTCCTGCTGCTTCGCTGCGCTGATACTCAACCTTTCGCTGGATGATCTGGGAACAATCAATATGTTCTATATTAACCCTGACTACAGGATGCAGCAGATCGTTTTCCGCGAACTGGTTTCCCTCATCGGAAATACGCCGGTGATCTTCCTGTATGTGGCGTCAAGCATTCTCGGAGCTTTTCTCCTCCATTTGGTCTGGAGATGCTTCTTCCGCATCATGAACCGCCGCTGACGCCGCCGGTCCTTTTTTCATCTTTTCATCAAGCGTCAGTTCATTCTCCTGCGCCATCGTCAGGAAATCTCTGTCAGCCGCTTTACGTCTCGGAATAAAGCTGCTTACTACTCTGCTCTTTCCCCGACTCTTCACATAGAAGAATCCGAACACCGAAAATATAAGCGCACCGATAAAATTAACGATCAGATCCTGCATCGTATCGATCAGACCGATGTCAAGATATCCGCCAACCCCCAATTCCTGTCCGTTCACCGCCGTCTCCGTGATGCCGCTGATCACATAGGGAACGTTACGTCCCTCCGGGTCCAGGGTGACAGATCGGATTGTATGAAGTACTGTATCCTTCTGCATGTCATATCCTGCGATCTGATCCATGCCAAACTCGAAGAACTCCCAGACCACTCCGATTGTCATGGAAAAACAGAAGGCGACAATCGCCATAAACAACGGTGACAGATTAAACTTTGTTCTCTCGCTGCGGTTTAGCAGGTCAACCATGGAGAATCCGATCGCCGCTGCCAGAAAACCGTTCAGTGTGTGCAGCACGGTATCCCAAAATGGAAACATCAGGTAAAACTCACTGATCTCTCCAAGGATCTCCGCCGCGAAGATAAACACCAGTATAATGATCTCCAGCGTCGTCGGCAGCTCCACCCGAAACGTAATCTGAATCAGACTGGGCATCACCAGAAGCAGCAGCGTCAGCACACACAGAAATGCATTTTCATAGTTACGGTTCAAAAGCTGCAGAACCAACATGATAATCACCAGCAGGCGCAGCGTAAAATAAACGATAAACGAGCTCTTATGCTCCCGCAGCTCCATATAAAGAGCGGAGGAAAGATTTTTAAACCAGCCTCTTGGATGGTTCCTGGATTTACGCGTCATTTGCTTTACTCCTTATGGGAAAATTGTATCTCAATCAGATAGACTGTAATATATTTCTCTATGTTATCAGATTTTCCCTTTTACAACAAGATGAAACTAGTGAACCGTAAAGCTGACCTCCATCCCCGCACTTTCGCAATAGTTCACATGATCCGGGCCGCTGCGGGACTCGAACCCGAGCCGGAATGTGGACGGATCCCAGGATGCGGTACAGCACGAGACGATAAACTCCATCGTCCCCGTAACCGGACCGTCTATCATGCCTTTCTTTCCTGCTGCCGCGATCTCCAGAGCTGTCTGATCTCCATAATCCACCACCTGTGAGCTTGTCTTGAACTCAAGTCTTCCCATACAGTAATCTGTGTATCCTTTATAGTCTGCCTTAAGCGTCATACAGACAAGGCCGATCGGAAAGGCTGGATCATCGGAGGTCACACGCAGTTTCAATCTCCAGTATCTGGCATTTGGACAATCTGAAGCAGAAACAATGACCGGAAATCCGTCAGAGTCAGTGACCGGGCTCCCCGGCTCCACCTCTATGGGCGTAACGCTCTCCACCGAGATCGTTCCTCCCGGAATAGCGGCCGCCTCATCAGCCCAGATATAGTTTTCAAAATCAATCGGGAGGGTGAAATCCTCCGGCATCGTTCTCTTGTAGATATAATACGGAATGGACAGCGTATATGTCCCCGGCGCTGCTTCCCCGAAGTCCCAGTCAAAATACCGCCGGGTCGAGAACGGACTCCAGAGAAGACACCTCCCCGTCCGTGCCTCGCCGTCTTCCCCGGTAACCGTAAGAGTTCCTCCGTCTTCTCCGCCGTACATATAGGCGGCGCTTCCGTAGACCAGGGATGCGGACAGAAGATTATCTCCACTGATAGTAGCCGGATTGACCGACACGATCAGGTGCCCGTCTTCCAGTCTGGGGCGCAGCGCCAGGATATGCTCTTCATCAATTGCGCAGACGTGTTCTTCCTGCTCTCCTTCCCCTCCCGGGAACATCGTAAACGAAAGCTCCTCTCCCTCCGGGCTGACGACACTGTCGTTGAATGTTCTCTTTGAATGGAGCGTCATCTCCAGCGGTTCATTCCCGGATGCCAAAAGATCCTCCGGTGAAAATGCGCTGAGTAAAGTCATCGTCTCCGCATGCCAGTCTTCCGGAGCTCTGTACCAAACTGCCTGCCACGATCTTCCCCCGCAGGAAAGGGTCTCAAATCGGGGACAAATTGTAGAATATCCCTGTTCTAAATTGATCTCGATCCCTGCCGCCGTCACGGCCTCTGTTTTCACCTGTACTTCCATCTGGGTGATCAGCCAGTCCCCGTCATAGGTCACTGACTCCAGTGTCGTTGTTGTATACTCGCTCTCAGTCACGACAGGCTCCTGCAGCGTATATACGACCTGATCCGGGCTGGTAATTACACCGTAATCCTCCACCCAGCGGATCTCCGAAAAATCGGGAGACGCCCCTTGGCCGTCATCCTCCGGGGCGGCTGTCACGTTGTTTGCCTCACCGCCTGAGAGGGCGGGCTCTTCTTCCGCATCCTCATCCTCTTCCGAATCAGTTCCCGCCTCCGGATGCTTCTGCCAGCCCGGGCTGTCCGGGATCACCAGCGGCTTCACGCCTCCGGTCACGTCATCCTCGTCGCTGCCGCCCCCGGTAAGTATCCGCCAGATCTCCGGAAGCTCCGGTACGATCTCGTAGTAACGCAATACTTTATATGTACATGCCGTCAGAAGCAGCAGGATCAGTATGATCAGGGTCAGAAGCAGCGTTCTGCGCATTCTGGATATGGATCTGTGATGCCGCTTCTTCACCGTCTCATAAGGAAGATTCAGCGTGTCCGCGATTTCCCGTATCGTCATGCCATCATAATATTTCATACGGATGATCTGCACCTCGTCGGGTCTTAATTCTTCCATCGCCTGTTCTAAATCAGCCCTGAGTTCCGCCCGGGAAATCCGGTTCTCCGGATCAGACCCTTCCGCAGCTTTCTCCAGGGCAGTTTCATTTCCCGGAACTGTTACGCTGCGGTACTTTTCTCTCCGGTAACGGGAAATAGCTGTACGGCTGGCAATTACAGACAGATAAACAACCAGCGGCGCACGTCCGGGATCATATTTTTCTCTCTGGAAATAGAACCGGGTAAACGTCTCATTCACGCACTCTTTAATATCCTCCGGATTTTCCAGATGCCGGGAAACAATCTTCCATATAATCCCGGTATACTGTTCCATCAGAAGGATCATTCCCTTCTGCGGTTCTGCCTTAAGCAGCCTCACCAGTTCTTCGTCAGCGATGTGCCCGCTCACACTCTGTCCGAACTCTTTTCCGTGCTTCTTTCCCCTCATTTCCACGAATTCCTTTCAGCCATTTTTTTATTCAAGACCCGCTCGCGGGTCTTGGCGCGGGATTCGGGTCAGCTTTAGCTGACA
>JAHZHF010000248.1 GCA_019420405.1 Clostridiales bacterium | reverse complement strand
AGATCTTAGAAGGCGAAGAGGTGTTGTTAAGCGGTGCGCAGGGATTGTTTGAGCGTCAGCGAGTTGCCCTGCACGCCGCTTTGCCCTTAAACAACTCTTCGGCTTCTTAGATTCTTCCCAGATTCCGGAACGAAGCATGTAACGCCTGTTCCCTTCATCAGAATACGTGTTACTAAATATCTGCCCCGCTTCCGGACGTGATCCAACGGAAAATGTTAGTGCACTAAATAGCTGTAAATACGAACTGCACCAGCAGCATATAACACACCGTCCCTCCTGCAATCGAGAGAAGCATCTGCCGCTTCCATACATGCAGTACAACTACCAAAAGGATTGAGAGCATCTCCGGAATTCCATGGTTTCCGCTCAGGACGCTCACATCCTTCAGGCTGTAAATGACCAGCAGGCCGAACACCGCGCACGGAAGCACCTTTCCCAGATACTGAATATATTTCGGAGTCTCCTTTCCCGCCGGAAATACAAGAAACGGCAGGAAACGTGTCACCATCGTTCCGAGAACAACCATCGCTATCGTAATTATCTGCTGTGTAAATGTCATGACATCTCTCCTCCTCTCTGCTCTCTCCCGCGCCCGGGCTGCTCCGTCCGGTCCTCCCTCTGTTCATTGTCTCCATTCCTGTCAAGCGCAGGTCTCATCAGCGACAGAACCGCCAGAATCCCGAGCATAGCCGGAATAATAAAGTTGTCCGCGCCGAATGCGGTCACACAGATCAGGGAAATCCCCAGCCCAAGGATCGAGCTTGTATGGTTCTTTTCTTTCAGCCACTGCTCCAGAAATATCACGACAAACATTGCAGTCATGACAAATTCCAGCCCCTCCGTATTAAAATGAATGAGAGACCCGAAGATGCCGCCAAGCGTCGCGCCAAAAAACCAGTAAAAGTGGTTCAAAAGAGTAACAAAAAACATAAACCAGCCGCGGTCCACATCCTCCGGTACTTCCGCAGTATAATTGATGGAAAACGTCTCATCGCACATTCCGAAGATCAGATAAATCCGCTTAAGTCCCATCCCCCGGAACTTATCCAACATGGAAATCCCGTAAAACAGATGCCGGGCGTTTATCATCAAAGTCATAACGAATGCCTGCAGGGGATTGAAGGCTCCCAGCAGCATATTGACTGTCACAAACTCGATTGACCCCGCAAAAATCGTAATACTCATAAGCATCGGATACCAGAAGCTGAAGCCCGAGACATTCATGTAGATACCATATGTAAGTCCGAGAAACCAAAATCCGGCAAAGATCGGTATCGTATAAGGAAACGCTGTAGTAAAAGCCTTTTTCAACATTTTAGATTTTGACTGCATAATCTCTCTCCTCCCAAATTTCCTTCCAAAGTAAGCATACACTCTCCTGACAAAAGAAGCTATGCACAAAAAATAGATTAGCATTGTATTTCCATACATTCAACAGTATAATTGTATGGAATACAATTTTTAGTAACAGTTCAGCCATAGGGCTGTCCGTGAGCTGAGCGCCCGTATATGAGTAAAACAGCGGCGACAGCCGCAATAAGCACGAAGTGCGGTTTTACGAATGGCGCGGACTGAACTGTTACATTTTCAGGAGGTATTTATGCCGTTCAACTCTTTTTTAAACTATCCGATGTCGTGGAAGCCGGAACGCAGCCGTTTAAAGCGTCCGATCTATCTGTCCCTGGCTGAAATGCTGGAGGAAGATATCGCCGCCGGATTCCTGCCGCCCGGGACGAAACTTCCGCCTCAAAGAGAGCTGGCGGACTTTCTGGATATTAACTTTACCACTGTCACCCGAACCTATCGTCTGTGCGAACTGAAAGGCCTGATCTATGCCGTGACAGGAAGCGGCACTTTTGTCGCTCCCAATGCCTCGAAATCCGTGACCATCTCCGCTGAGAACCTGGCTGCAAGCAGCATCGACCTGGGATTTGTCGGCTCCTTCGAACAGTGCAACGA
The DNA here is from genome assembly GCA_019420405.1 of Clostridiales bacterium. Classification (GTDB taxonomy): domain Bacteria; phylum Bacillota; class Clostridia; order Lachnospirales; family Lachnospiraceae; genus Mediterraneibacter. The sequence continues at coordinate 2,563 of JAHZHF010000248.1, read as the reverse complement.
AATGATAAACGACACTATCGTCTCCATCATGAAAAAGCGGCGTTTTTCCGAGCTTCTGGATTATGAATATCCCACCGGGATGCCTCATCATAAGGCGGCAGCCGTAAACTGGCTGAAAAACATGGGCATGCACACCGATCCGGATCACCTGGCCATTGCCTCGGGCACGCTCAACGCGATCGCTCTGGCCCTCTTTGCCCTCTTCGAGCCGGGAAACCGGATTGCTGTCGATACTTACGCCTTCGTAAACTTTATCGAACTTGCAAAAATGCACCACCTGCAGCTCGTTCCCATAAATGGGGATCAAGAAGGAATGCTGGCAGAAGAACTGGAAGCACAGCACAGAATCAAGCCGGTACACGGCGTCTTCCTCTCCCCCTCCTGCTGCAATCCTACCACGGTCATGATCTCCGAACGCAGAAAAACCGCCCTTGCCGAAGTGATCGGCAGGTGCGGTATGATCTTGATCGAAGATGATATTCATGCGTTTTTAAGTGCAGGTATTATAGAAGATTACAGAGGGCCCATCTCCCGTTTTCTCCCGGAGCAGTCAGTCTACATCAGCGGCACATCCAAGCCACTGTGCTCCGGGCTTCGGGTTGCCTATCTTGTATACGGCGACCGCTTCCGCGATCCTCTCCTCACCGCTCTCTTTAATGTAAATGTGAAGACATCTTCCCTTGACGCCGAAATCATCACCGAGCTGATCCTCTCGGGGAAAGCCGGTGAGATCACAGAGCGCAAACGTGCCCTCTCGCGGGAAATGAACGATCTGTATTTTCAGTTTTTTCCTGACAGGAAGGGAATCGGACACCCGCTGAGTTTCTACCGCTGGCTTCCGGTTCAGGATACCCGGAGGGGTTCTGAAATTGAGCGGGAACTGCTGGATGCAGGGATTCGTGTTTACCATTCAGACCGGTTCTTAAGCGGCCCCCGCAAAGCAGAAAATTATCTGCGCGTCTCCCTCGCCACCGTCCGGGAGAAAGAAAGACTCAGAGAAGCTCTGAAGATCCTGGCGGATTACATTTCCCGCAGTCCGAACACCCGTTGCAGGTAAGCCTGCTTCCGCACTCCCGGCAGGTCACAGGATGATAATGGGGGATATACAGATCTTCCTTCGGGATCTCATATCCCCACTCATCGGTCAGATGAAAAACCATCTCCCTGCCCTTTCGGCTCAGTCCCGAGCGGAAAGCCTGCTGTGACTGAATTCTTTTATCAGGAATCCTGTAAACTTTTTCATTTTTTACAAAACAAGTTCCTGTCTCAATAAAGTTAAAAGTAATGTCATATGTGCAGCACTGTTCACTTAAGAGTTTCACCCATTCATATCTGCACGGTCGGGATCCGTCGTAATTCTCCCCTCCGCATATCACCTGCTCTATCTGTCCTTCCGGAAGATACTTTTCAAGACTCACCTGTCCGATCAGCGGAGCCGTCATAATCCCTTTATGGCGGAACGGAAGCTCAAACAGAATCGGGATTCTCTCGTCCGCCCGTCTCTGGTTCTCACAGGTCACGTTAAAAAACACGTTCTCCCAGCCCGTTCCCCAGTCATACGGCAGACAGGAGTGTACGCGTTCCGGCCTCTTGGTAAGCAGAAAAAATTTCACATCTTTTCTCTGACGCATAACTGCCCATGCCTCATCCCGCCACGCATCGGCTTCCTCAAGGAAAAAATCCGATGTCATACAGACCCGGATCATCTCCCCGCTTTTTACCTTATATTTTCCCTCCCGGTTCTTCTGAAGCGGATAGCGGAACCCGTTCTTTGTCCTGTAGATCCTGCTCCCATCCTGATCCCGCATCCGGTCCAGAAAATACATATAACAGTTTTCACACCCCTCTGAGCACTTTCGGCAGCCGTGCCAGGGATTCCAGATATCATGCACTTATACTACCTCCATTTTACACTGCCCTGCCTTATCGCCTCGTCCTCTTTCCCATCATCCTTCCTCACTTTTCCTTCTCCAGAAGGCCATAGATCTCGTACATGGAAAGCATATTCTGATACTGCATCTTATTTCCCATCAGTTGTCGGTATGTCGCTGACTTTTCTTTGCCCTCAGCCTTTAACTTCTTCATCTTCTGATCCGCGTTTTCATAGTTTTCCCGCACCGCTTTCAGCATCTTTTCAAACGCTTCCAGTCTTTTCTCATTCTCCACTACTGTTCACTCCTTGAATCGTAATCCTTTCAGTTCAGTTTCAGCAGATCCGGCTGCGAGGGGAGGAGCTGCTTGCACTTTTACTGATGCATTTATTTTCTATCATTCTTCCAAAAATTTCAAGATCATAGTTCAGCTATTTAGTGTAACAGCTATAAAGTTCACTAACTTCTGTTTTGAAAAACGTCCGAAAACAGTGTCATTACCAAGACGTATTCTGCGGGGATGGAGGACGGCTCCGGGCTTCGCTCCAGGGGATAAGGGAAACTACAAAGTACCGGATACGGATTAAAGGCAAGGACAGCCGGGGCTTAACTCGCTGACGCTCAGACAAGCGCCCCATCTGCCCTAACATCCGTATCCGGTACTTTAAGTTTCACTAATCTCCTTCCGAAGG